>CANODD010000087.1 GCA_947564705.1 uncultured Dorea sp.
ATGGGGCATGCCGTTCTGGGCAGCGACCACGTCCTTCCTTGGAATTTATTCCACTATGATTATCAATGCATCCGATTATTCACGTAATGCGACGGATGATATCAGACCGGTAAAAGCAGCCAGCATCTATACGGTAGCCATCCTTCCGGTAACTCTGTTCATGGGGCTGATCGGCCTCCTTGTAACGGCCGCGACAGGAAACAGCGATCCGGTAGTAGTATTCTCCACTACGATGGGAAGTAAGTTCCTTACTATCGTAACTCTGCTTTTTATCGCGTTTGCACAGGTTACGACAAACGTATTGAACAATATCGTTCCGCCGGCATATGTATTGATGGAATCTTTCAAGATGAAATGGACGCACGCTACTATATTGGTAGGTATCCTTTCTGCATGCGTAATGCCCTGGAAATTGGTTACAGATGAATCCGCAGCGGGACTTAACCTGTTCACGCAGTTCTATTCAGCATTCCTTGGACCGATCTTCGCGGTTATGGCAGTGGATTACTTCATTCTTCGTAAGAAGAAACTGGATATCAACGATATGTATGATAAACAGGGATGCTTTAAGGGTATCAACTGGGCGGCGGTTATCGCTATTATCTTCGGGTCACTGTGTTCGTTGCTTGTTATGCAGTTGTCCTGGTATGTAAGCCTGATTCCTACGGGAGTTGCTTACTATCTGTTAATGAAGATGATGCCGAAGTCAAAGCCGTTCTGCAAAGGAACAATTTTTGAAAAATAAGTGAATGTGTCAGGGTCAAAAGTCTATATATCATAGTGATAAAAATGGCTTTGGAATCCGCAGAAAAGGGACGGCGGATGCCGTCCCTTTTTTGCACAGCCCCGTGGAGAAGAAGTATGCCGCTAAGGCGGCGCACGGGGCGTGCGGCGAGTAGGGAAAAATCTTCCCTGCTCGATTAGATATAACTTAATTATAGCGGTCGAGTTTCAGGTCTAAGAACTTGAGTGTTGCTTCCATCAGACGCATGGTGACCGGATTCTTTGTGTCCCGGTCAAAGTCGTGCATATTATGGGATGCAACGAATCTCTGAGGTTGATATTTGTTGCAGAGTTCCAGGAATTCAGAATAGGGTACGTCCGTATCTCCGGTGCTGTGCGCGCAGAAAAGAGGACAGGGAAACTTCTCGCAGGTGCGTAAGGTGTAATCAAGGTAGAAGAATTTCTGGCGTCCGGCATAGATCAGGTCGATCCATTTTCCCGTCTGTCTGGCGTAGACATAGACGCTGTAATGCGTGTTAAGGTCTCCGGCAGCGTGGATTCCGGAAGGGATAGCGCCAAGCGCCGACTCATTTACGGACGGCAGAGCACAGTAATAATTGCTCGGAGTCATGAACCAGCCGTCGCACAGAAAACCATATCCATAATAAGAAAGGATTCCGGCTGGTTTTTTGGTGAACTTCCCGCAGGCTCCGGCAAGCAGGCTTAAGTATGCGCCGGCGGAGCGGCCCCATAGGAAGTAGGGGAGAGCTTCGGTGGGCGCAGGCGCGGTCTGGCTCTCAGAAGGGGCTTCTGTAAAGGCAGCATAATAGGAGGAGAAGTCCTCTATATAGTGATTTATCGAGGCGCATACGTCGTCAAGGATCAAGTCCAGCTTTGCCGACGGAGCAAGAGGATAATCAAAGGCGATGATGCAGTAGCCGGCTTCGGTCATGGAAGTAAGATGGAATTCAGGAAGATCAGTCCTTGTTCCGTATAATAATCCGCCGCCGTGGAAATATAAGATACAGGCTTTGGGTTTATGGTCCGTGTCGAAATAGAGGGTGGCGTGCTTTTCATAGAATTTGCCGGGGATAGATATTTCTGTGCTTTGTAACATATTAATGCCTCCTTTTCATACTTTGAACATTATTAAAAAGCGGTTGAAAACTGTGGGGATAATTTTTATTATTTGTTTTATATTTAACAATCTCGGCTGTGAAAAAAATACAGCGCCGATAAATAATAGTATATCATAAAAGCGGGTGCGGTCAAGTATAAAAAGTGCCTGAATCTACCGCAAAATGGACAAAAAAGGGGATGGAGATTTGTCTAAAATGTCAATTGAATTTCCTGGTGAAAATTGTCATAATTAGGTTATAAAAACTGGTTGACCACAAAGACCAAAAATATTATTTTTTTAAACAAGAAAGAGAGGGAATGACAATGAGTTATTTAAACAATCAGATTGGTTACCGTGACGAGCTGCTGCAGACACGTTCCGTGATTAAGAAGGAGAACTGGGTTCTTCTTGAACCGGACGGACTTGTGAAGAACGCGATTCCAGGATATGTGAACTGTGACGTGACGATTCTTGGCACACCTGCTATGGGAGCTTCCTTCGCGGACTATCTGGTAACTGCGCACGCAGGCGGTAAGAAGGACGGCATCGGCGGAGAAGGGATCGAGACATTCCTCTATGTAATCGAAGGGGCGGTTACGGTGAAGAATGCCGACAAGGAAGCAGAGCTTACACAGGGAGGATACATCTACTCTCCGGAGGATAAGCCGGTATCTTTCGAGAACAAAGGGGACAAGGACGCGAAACTCTATCTCTACAGACGCAGATATGAGAAGGTAGAAGGATACAGCGCTTATACGATCGTCGGCAATGCGAATGAATTAGAATGGCTGTCCTATGAGGGAATGGAGAACTGCTATATCCAGAATTTCCTTCCTACAGATGATTTTGGTTTTGATATGAATATGCATATCTTGAAGTTTCATATCGGTGCTTCCCATGGATATATTGAGACACATGTACAGGAGCATGGAATGCTGTTCCTGTCCGGTAAGGCGATGTACAGACTTGACGATGAGTGGGTGCCGCTTAAGAAAGGCGATTATGTATTTATGGATGCATATTGCCCGCAGGCATGTTATGCAGTCGGTGATGAGGGACGTGAAGAAGTCCTGACTTATATCTATTCTAAAGACTGCAACAGAGATGTTGTATTATAAGCAGATATAAGGTAAATGATATTAATTAAAGGGATGTATGGGATGTGTGATAACCATGTGAAAGATTACCGCAGCCATGCGGAAAATGAAATAAGGATGGTGGAACATTATGAAACTTTCAAGAGATGAATTAAAAGGATTGATGAAAAATAAGATGATGCAGGCAGGCTTAAAAGAAGAGCATGCCGAGCAGACGGCAGAGATTCTTACATGGTCACATGAGAGAGGATATGCGTCACACGGCGCGGTACGTGTGGAATATTACAGCGAGAGAATCGCCAAAGGTGGTATTACCAATGATCCGAATATTACCTGGACGCAGACAGGTCCATGTTCCGGTATCATGGACGGAGATAACGGGATCGGTTACTGGGTGGCTACAAAAGCTACGGAGAAAGCGATCGAGATGGCAAAAGAGAATGGTGTTGCTATTGTAGGTATGGCAAATATCTCTCATACAGGATCTATCGGATACTATACCGAGATGTGCGCGAAGGAAGGTCTTGCTGCAATCACGTTCTGCCAGTCAGACCCGATGGCAGTGCCGTACGGCGGAACAGAGCCGTATTACGGAACCAATCCGATTTCATTTGCGGCGCCGACGGCTGACGACCGCAGAGTTGTATTCGATATGGCTACGACGGTCCAGGCCTGGGGCAAGATTCTCGACAAGAGGTCACAGGGTGCAGAGATTCCGTCTGACTGGGCGGTAGATGAGAACGGCGAGCCTGTTACAGATCCTCATAAGGTGAATGCACTTACACCTATCGCGGGAGCGAAGGGATATGGTCTTATGATGATGGTAGACGTGTTCTCAGGCATACTTCTGGGCGTGCCGTTCGGAAAGCATGTAAGTTCTATGTATCATGACTGCTCTAAGGGACGTGAACTTGGACAGATGATTATCGTTATGGATCCGGAGAGATTCTGCGGCGCCGAGCAGTTTAAGAAGAATATGTCTCAGACATGCGATGAGCTGGGAGAGATGAAAGCGGCTCCGGGATACGGCAAAGTATATTATCCGGGCGAGAGAGCCGTTATGAGAAGAGACAAGGCTTATGCGTCAGGCGGTATTGAGGTTGTAGACGAGCTGGTTGAGTATCTGAAGGGTGACGCGGTTCATTTTGACAGATATGACCATAAGAACAGATTCGCGGATTAATGAGTTGTGGCAGTCTGCCGGTATGCCGGCGGGCTGTAACGTATATTTTCTAATTTCAGAAAGGGAGAAAACATGTTAAAAACAGTTGTAAAAAAGGGAAGTTATCAGGATTCAGTCGTACTGATGCTTCTGACAAACGAGATTTCTTCAGTAGAAGGAGTAAATAAGATCCAGGTAATGATGGCGACTCCCGCAAATAAAGATATCTTCAAGAGCAGCGGGCTGGATACGGAAGAGTTGATGGCGGCTACCGCAAACGATATGGTAGTTGTGGCGGATATCGAAGACGACGGCGTTCTTGACGTAGTTCTTGAGAAGGTAGAAGAGTTCTTGAAGAAACAGTCCACGGCTGCAGAAGGAAAGAAGGGCGCGGAGAGTGTAAAATCATGGGATAAGGCCCTTAAAAAAGCTCCGGAGGCTAATCTTGCGGTTATCTCTATTCCGGGAGCGTATGCGGCTCTTGAAGCTGACCGCGCTCTTGACGAAGGATTGAATGTATTTATGTTCTCCGACAACGTAACGGTTGAAGACGAGAAGGCATTGAAGGAAAAAGCTCACGCAAAAGGTCTGGCAGTTATGGGACCGGACTGCGGCACAGGTATTATCCAGGGAGTTCCGATTGCATTCACGAACAAGGTTACAAAAGGTTCTATCGGTATCATCGGCGCTTCAGGAACAGGTATCCAGGAGCTTACGACGATTATCGACAGATTAGGTGAAGGTGTTACCAACGCCATCGGAATCGGCGGACGTGACCTGAACGCTAAGATCGGCGGAATCACGATGATGGACATGATCGATGCGATGGAAGACGATGATGCGGTGAAAGTACTTGTTATCGTTTCCAAACCGCCGGCAAAAGAAGTGCGCGATATGATCTCCGCAAGACTTTCTAATTTCAGCAAACCAGTTGTTACGTTATTCGTCGGTGAGAAACCGGAATATCATGAGGAAAACTTCTATCACTGCTATACGCTTGACGAGGCGGCCCGCAAGGCAGTCAGTCTTGTAAGAGGTACGGAAGTTGCGGAAGCAACGATTGATATAGATGAATCTGAGTTCTACAAAGCAGAAGACGGTAAGACGATTAAGGCTTACTATTCAGGCGGAACACTGGCGAATGAAGCAGCTATGCTGATCAAAGATGCCATGAACTGTAAAGTACCGCCGGAGGATATCGAAGGATATATGCTTCAGTTAGACGGCAATGTCGTAGTTGACTTAGGCGACGATGCTTATACACAGGGCAAGCCGCATCCGATGATCGATCCTGCGAAGCGTATCGAATGTATGCAGGAAGCAGTAGATGATCCGACTACAGGCGCGGTTCTTCTTGATATTATGCTTGGTTACGGTTCACATGCCGATATGGCAGGAGCTCTTCTTCCGTCTATCGTTGCTCTGAAAGAGAAGGCAGAGAGCCAGGGAAGAAAGGTATTCTTTATCGCTACGGTATGCGGTACGAGAAGCGACTTCCAGGGATATGACGAGGCAGTAAATAAGTTAAAGGACGCAGGCGTGATCGTATGCGAGAATAACAAGCTTGCATGCCGTACGGCGATCCGTGCGATCGGAAGAGACTTTGACGAGCCGGTTAAAGAAATCCGTGCAAAAGAAGTCGTAGATGTAGAGAAGAACGCTCCTTCCGATAAGCTTCGCGCATTGCTTTCCGATAAGCCGAATATCATTAACATCGGCCTTAAGAGCTTCGCGGAAGTGGTAGAGCAGTTTGGCTGTGAAGTGGTACAGTATGACTGGCAGCCGCCGGCCGGAGGTAATGTGGAGCTGATTAAGATCCTGAACTTCCTGAGAAATTATGAGGGTATCGATGAGCTGAACCGTGCGGTGACCGCGAAGGTTGTTGCAAGCCAGCCGGTTCTTAAAGATAATGTACGTGCGAAAGAAGTGATCCCGGAATTTGCGGAGAACGGCGGCAAGGTAATCCTTCATGCAGGTCCTCCGGTAGCTTATGAGAATATGCCGGATCCGATGCAGGGTTCCTGCGTAGGCGCCGTTATGTTCGAAGAGTGGGCGGATACAGAGGAAGAAGCAAGGAAGATGTTGGAAGCTGGAGAGATTAAATTCATTCCATGCCACCACTGCAATGCAGTAGGACCGATGGGCGGTATTACCTCTCCGAATATGGCAGTCTTTGTAGTAGAGAATGAGACAGGCGGCAACAAGGCTTACTGTACGATGAACGAAGGTATCGGAAAGGTTCTCCGTTTCGGTGCATATGACGAAGAAGTTGTAAACCGTCTGCGCTGGATGAGAGACGTCCTTGGCCCGACGTTAGGCAAGGCGCTTCGTTCTATGGAAAACGGACTTGCAATCAATCCGTTGATCGCGAAAGCGGTTGCCATGGGAGATGAATTCCATCAGAGAAATATCGCTGCGTCCCTCGCGTTCCTTAAGGAGGTTGCTCCGATTATTACGGCTATGGAGATGGATGAAAAGGATCGATATGACGTAATCAAATTCCTGGCTGATACAGACCAGTTCTTCCTGAATATCATGATGGCTACAGGTAAGGCTGTTATGGATGACGCCCGCAAGGATACAGACGGAACGATCGTTACTGCTATGTGCCGTAACGGTTATGAGTTTGGTATCCGTATCGCAGGTATGGGCGACGAGTGGTTCACAGGACCGGTCAACACACCGCAGGGACTTTATTTCACAGGCTATGACGCTGAGGATGCGTGCCCGGATATGGGTGACAGCGCGATTACAGAGACCTTTGGCGTGGGCGGTATGGCGATGATCGCAGCGCCGGCCGTTACAAGATTCGTAGGCGCAGGCGGGTATGAAGACGCTCTGCGTACCAGCAATGAGATGACAGAGATCTGTATCGACAGAAATCCGAACTTTACTGTTCCTACATGGAATTTCCAGGGAATCTGCCTTGGCATCGACGCGAGATTGGTTGTAGAAAAAGGAATCACGCCGGTAATCAATACCGGTATTGCGAATAAGGTAGCCGGAAGAGGCCAGATCGGCGCGGGTACGGTTCATCCGCCGATCGAATGTTTCGAGAAGGCTGTAAAGGCATACGCTAAGAAACTTGGGTTTGAAGCATAGGGAGCATATTAACACATCTGCCAGTGTACTGTATTCCAGGGACCAGGGGGTCAGTACACTGGTACTGGCATAGGGCCAGAACGGTCCAAAACAGGAGATATTTTATGGAAAAGAAAAAAGTTGTCATTGCCCTTGGCGGAAATGCCCTTGGCAAGGATATAGAAGAGCAGAAAGAGGCAGTTGCAAAGACTGCGAAAGTGATTGTCGATCTTGCCGAGCAGGGATTGGACATCATCGTTACACATGGGAACGGCCCGCAGGTCGGCATGATTCAGAGCGCAATGGACAATCTGATTGTGATGCAGCAGAATTACAAGCAGATACCGCTTCCCACCAGCGTGGCTATGAGCCAGGGCTATATCGGTATTGATCTGCAGAATGCAATCAAGTACGAATTGTTGAGCCGTAATATTGACGGAAAAGTGTCTACGATCCTGTCACAGGTAGAGGTGGACAAGAACGATCCGGCTTTTGAGAATCCGACAAAGCCTATCGGAAGATTCCTGACGAAGGAGGAGGCAGACGAGAATGAGGCGAACGGCATCCGTTGTATGGAAGATGCAGGCAGGGGTTACCGTATCGTTGTGGCTTCCCCGATGCCGAAGAGGATCCGTGAGCTTCAGACGATCAAGACACTGGTAGACGCAGGGCATATCGTGATTACCTGCGGCGGCGGCGGAATCCCGGTAGTCAGCGACGAGGAAGGACGTCTGGTAGGCGTTAATGCCGTGATTGATAAAGATAATGCCAGCAGCCTTCTTGCGGCGGAGCTTGGTGCAGATCATCTGGTTATCCTGACTGCCGTTGAGAAGGTTGCCATCAACTGGGGAAAAGAGAATCAGGAATGGTTATCTGACCTTACGGTAGAACAGGCAAAAGAGTATATTGAACAGGAGCAGTTCGCGAAAGGCTCCATGCTTCCAAAAGTAGAAGCAGCAATTCGTTTCGCAGAATCCGGCGAGGGCAGGCATGCGCTGATTACGCTTCTTGACAAAGCGGCGGCCGGAATTGCCGGCGAGACCGGAACCGTAATCCACTCATAATCATGCGGTGAGTCGGAAATAAACTATTTGTGCGATTCAGGCTATCTTGGTAAACAGGCGGTTCGGAGCAATTGTCTGCTCTGAACCGTTGTTTCTTTTGGGATAGCTGATTACATAATATGTGGGCAGTTTAGGAGAGGGAACATGAATATACCAATTAATCTGTTTATGTGGATAATGGCTTTTCTGCCGATTATCGTACTGTTGATTTTGATGATAAAATTTAACTGGGGCGCTACCGAGGCGGCGCCGATAGGACTTTTGATTACGATTGTTACAGGACTTGTGTTCTTTAAAGCGAATATTAGATTGATCGCGGCAGAAAGTGCCAAAGGAGTCTGGAATGCGTTGATTATCCTGATCATCGTCTGGACGGCGATCTTAATGTATCAGGTTGGCGATGAGGCGAAAGCGTTCCTGGTGATTCGTAACGGCATGAGGAAACTTCTGCCGAATGAATTGCTTCTGGTTCTTGCGATGGGATGGATATTCGAAAGTTTTCTTCAGGGAATTACGGGCTTCGGAGTTCCGGTTGCGGTAGGAGCGCCGCTTCTGATCGGTATCGGCGTCAAGCCTATGTGGGCGGTTATTATTCCTCTTCTCGGGCAGGCATGGGGGAATACATTCGGAACATTAGGCGCGGCATGGGATTCCCTTGCTATGTCGGCGGGGCTTTCCGCAGGCAGCAAGGAGTATCTTGTGACGGCAATGTGGACGGCGGCGTTTATCTGGTTCTGGAATGCCATCGGCGGATTTGCGACCTGCTGGTTCTACGGCAAAGGCAAGGCTCTTAAGAAGGGACTCCCGGCGGTAGCTCTTATGGCAGTCATTCAGGGCGGAGGAGAACTTCTGTTAAGCCAGGTGAATACGACGATATGCTGTTTTGTGCCGGCATGCGTTTCTCTGATTGTAATCCTGCTTCTTGGAAGAGTAAAGATGTATAATGAGGAGTGGAGTATTGAAGACAGCCCGATTATGAACCGCGGGTTTGAAGGACAGGCAGGAGGCAGCGAGGGACCTGCTGATATGAGTTTGATTCAGGCGTTTGTGCCGTATTTCCTTCTTTCGGCCCTTACTCTGATCGTTCTTCTGGTAAAACCGGTTAATGCGGTTCTGGGAAAGATTTCATTTGGTCTGTCATTCCCGGAGACTTCGACGGGATATGGATATGTGAACGCGGCGGTAGAGAGCTTCTCTCCGTTTACACCGTTCACACACGCAAGTATGTTCCTGTTTATATCGGCGATCGTAGGACTTTTCTATTATAAAAAGCATGGCTGGATTAAAGAAGGCGGAGTAAAGAGAATCTTTGTGAAATCAATCTCCATGACGATGCCGTCAGGTATCGCGGTCATTGGTCTGGTAATCATGTCCAAGATCATGGACGGTACCGGGCAGACCGTAGTTCTTGCAAACGGAATCGCGAATGTTCTGGGTAAAGTCTATGTGATACTGGCGCCGTTCGTTGGTCTTCTTGGAACCTTTATGACAGGAAGCAACATGAGTTCTAATATTCTGTTCGGCGGTTTCCAGATGACGACGGCCAATCTGCTGAACGTAGATCCGTCGGCAATCTTAGGAGCGCAGTCTGCAGGCGGAGCGATCGGAAGCGCGGTGGCCGTGGTGGACGCCGTAGCTAATATATAAAAGGACTGTGGCATT
>CANODD010000088.1 GCA_947564705.1 uncultured Dorea sp.
AATCTGTACATAATATTTCCCGTAAGGAGGAATTAAGATGTATAGATATTTACCAATTACAGACGTATACGCAAGAGAGATATTAGATTCCCGGGGGAATCCGACCATAGAAGTAGAAGTTCTGGCAGGAGACGGCTGCCTGGGCAGGGCAAGCGTGCCTTCCGGGGCCTCTACCGGACAGTATGAAGCGTTGGAATTACGGGACGGAAAAGACCGCTATGGCGGCCTGGGGGTTGAACTGGCGGTAAATCACGTGAATACCAGGATCGCGCCGGCGGTCATAGGAGTCAATGTATTCGAGCAGACTGCGATTGACAGGATCCTGCTGCAGTTGGACGGGACTGAGGATAAGTCTGACTTAGGGGCCAATGCAATGCTTGGGGTGTCTATGGCGGCTGCGAGGGCGGCTGCGGAGGCTTTACAGATTCCACTGTATTCTTACCTGGGCGGGACGAATGCAAAGAGGCTTCCGGTGCCGATGATGAATATCATGAATGGGGGCAGGCATGCGGATAATACCATAGATATCCAGGAGTTCATGATCATGCCGGTAGGCGCCTGCTGTTTCCGGGAAGGGCTGCGAATGTGTTCCGAGATCTACCATTCGTTAAAAAAGCTTTTGAAAAAGCATGGCTACAGCACGGCAGTGGGGGACGAAGGAGGATTCGCGCCTGATCTTCCGGATGCGAAGGAAGCGCTCCGCTTTATCATAGACGCAGTCTTAAAGGCCGGATACGAACCGGGGAAAGATATTAGGATGGCGTTGGATGTGGCGGCGACAGAATTATATGACAAGAGTTTTAAGAAATATACGTTTGAAGGCGAAAGTAAGATGCATGGACACAAGGTAGTGCGTTCGACAGAAGAATTAATTGATTATTATGAAGAGCTGGCGGAAGAGTTTCCTATTATATCCATCGAGGATCCATTGGATGAACAGGATTGGGACGGCTGGGAGCTTCTGACGACACGTTTGGGTGTTCATATGCAGCTGGTAGGAGACGATCTGTTTGTCACGAATAAGAAACGGCTGGAGACGGGAATTAAGAGAGAAGCCGCGAACGCTATTCTGATAAAGGTGAACCAGATCGGGACTCTGACCGAGGCGTTCGACGCGATTGAGACGGCAAAGAATGCAGGATACAAGACGATTGTCTCTCACAGGTCAGGGGAAACGGCAGATTCAATTATTGCGGATATTGCCGTAGCTTTTAACGCAGGTCAGATTAAGACAGGAGCCCCGTGCAGATCCGAACGTGTAGAGAAGTATAACCGTCTGCTCAGGATCGAGGAACGTCTTGCGGATGCGGCGGAATATGTGAACCCGTTTTTAAAGTAAGCAATATTCTGGAGAATTGTTTCGAAGACTAAGAGTACTGGGAATGCATGGTAATCTCTTAGTCTTCTTAGCTTTCGCCGGCAAAAAAACTTGATATTTTGCTTACTTTTACGTACAATGATGATAGTAATTTATAATGCCTGAGAATGACAGCCAAAGAAAGGCGGGACGGAAGAAGAACTATGAAATTAATCTCACAGTATAAGGGGCTTAGGAGAGAGAATTATATACTCTGTTTTGGGCGTCTGGTTACTGCTATGGGAGCCATGATCTGGCCTATGCTGACAATGATCTTAAGCCAGAAGATGGGCATGAGCGCGGAGCGTATTGGCTGGGTTATGGCAGCGGTAGGGATTCTCGCTCTGCCGGCTAATCTGATCGGCGGAAAGATGGCCGACCATTTTAATAAAAAGATGAATATCATTTACCTGGATATTGTATCGGTGATATGTTACATAACCTGCGCGGTGATTCCGCTGACGGCGGTGTCGATCGTGCTGATGTTTATTGCCGCTACCTGTCAGAACATGGAGCATCCGTCTTATAATGCGCTCACGGCGGATATTACGGTTACCGAAGACCGGGAGCGGGCATATTCGCTCCAATATCTTTGCACGAACCTGGGATTTGTCATGTCCCCGACAATAGCAGGTTTTTTGCTTCAGGATTATCTGTGGCTGGCATTTCTGATCAGCGGGGCTGCGATCGGGTGTTCCGTTGTGCTGCTCTTTTTCCTGGTGAAAGATATCACGCCGATTAAGGACACGAGCGAAAAGGCAGTGTATCAGACCGGCAGGGACGGAGAGGGACTTTGGACGGTTTTAAAGGAAAATAAGATGATTATTCTTTATTTGCTGGCGATCAGCGGGTATTATGCGACTTATCAGATGTATAATTATCTGATGCCTCTGGATTTGGTAAGGATACACGGCGGCAGCGGCGCAGTCATCTTCGGTTCGGTTACCAGTGTGAATTGTGTGGTAGTAGTGGTATGCACGCCTTTATTTACCAGAATGTTTCCATGGGTGACGGAGACGGTTAAGACGATGCTGGGGCAGAGTCTTTTGGTGGCAGGCTTTGGGATATTTCTCCTGTGTATGGGGCGGATTCCTTTCTATTATGCGGCAATGATTGTCCTGACCTGGGGAGAGGTATTCAGTATGCTCGGAGAGAGTCCGTATCTGACAAAGCGGATGCCGGCGAGCCACAGGGGAAGGATTAACGGGGTGTCGTCGGTTCTTAACACTGGTGTAACCAGTGTATATCAGTTGATGATGGGCTATGTATATAAAAACGGAGGCTCTGAAATTGCCTGGATTACGGTACTGATAGTGGGGATAGTGTTCGTTTTGCTTTGCAGTGTGCTGGTAGTGAAAGACCGTATAGTGTATAAGAACCTATATCTTTCATAAGAGGTTTGTCAGGAAAAACGAGTCTTTCGCCGGAGTAAGGATTGTCCGGTGAAAGACTCGTTTCTTTTTTAATTACTGACATCTCCATGTGACAGGTGTGTGATCTGCCGGATATCCGGAACTGCAAGCAGGAGGGGATACAGGACGAAAGCGATGATCAGCCCGCCGAGACCCTGAATAAGATTGGCAGGAATACTCGCCGCTGCGGCAGATAACCCATAAAGCGGGATCTCGCAGAGGAAATATCCTCCGGCTACGAGGATGATATCCGCGATTCCGCCGAGGATGACGGCCGTATACTGGCTCTTGGAGGTTTTCCCAAGTTTATGGTAGATTATGCCGGCGGTCCATGCGATGATTCCCTTGACTGCGAATGTAATCGGGACATAGATAAAATATCCGCCCAGAAGGTCTGCCATCGCGGAACCGATGCCGGCTGCAAGCAGTCCCCAGACCGGTCCGAGGACGATGCCGGACAGGATGACGACAGCGTCTCCCGGATGTATATATCCGCCTGTTCCAGGGGTCGGAATTCTTATAGACATGGTTGCGACACAAGCTAATGCGGCGAATAACGCTGCCATAACGGTTTTCTTAAGATTTGGATTCATGTTCATAGTAACAGCCTCTTTTCATGTAAGTTTTACGCAAGATTTTAATGTGACATGGATACTTTATACCCAAACTGGATTGAAGAAAAGAGCCAATAAGAATAAAATCAACCAGTCCAGTTTATGGGAAATTTACTCCTTTCTGTGGATGTTTCTTTACAAAACAGCATAAATACATTAGAATAAAAGAAAGAGATGCTGTGAAAGGAGTAATGGGAAGATGAGAGAAAAAAGAAACAGCAGACGTATCGGATTAACGGCCCGGATATTGCTTAAGAATATGAATAATGATTCGGCAAAAGCGGAAGAAGTAGAGATTGATGTGCTGGATGTATCGAAGACAGGCGTTGGATTCAGTTGTCATGTTCCGCTGACGATCGGAGCGGTATATGAGACTTTTCTGAAGATATGGACGGATGAAGTGATTCATGCATTTCTGAAAGTTGTGAGGATTGAGCAGAGTGAGGACGGTCGCTATATCTGCGGGACAATCTTCATCGGATTGCCTGAGATGAATGCAAGACGTATTGAAGTGTATGATTTACTGAACCATATTGAAGAGGGCGAAGCAGAATAAGCCGCACAGATTATAAGACAAAAAGGACCGTGGATCAAAGTGTTCATTACGCGATGTTGTACCAGGGTCTTTTTTCGTTTTATTTTGAAAAATAAGATTTAATTCCGGGGGCGGACACACGAGGAGCAGAGGATGAAAAAGTACGAAGAGGACAGATATCTGTTTGAAAATATAAAGGACCGTATCTATCCGTGGGTAAAAAAGGAGCTGACAGATCCGAAGGCGTTGAACGGTAAGGGGATTTCGGAAAAAAATACGCCGGTGGTGTCATTTATCGGCGGTCTTTCGATTATATTTGTTATAAAGCGGAATGATGATGTATATGAGATATTGAAGGATAACATGCTGCCGCCGGATTGTGATGTGGAGGCGTTATATTATGTGTCATGTGAGAATCTTGTCAGGGATGTGGAGTTTGTGATCGCCAATACCTGGTATGGAGGATTTGCCATCCTGGCAGACGGTTGGCATGAGGCAAGTTCATTGTGCTTTAAGCATATCTGGCAGGTGTGTGTGGACAAATTAAAAGACGATCTTGTGATTATGGCCCCCACCAGGGAGACGGTACTGTTCGCTCCGGCGATGCAGAAAGAGGCCGTCAGAAAGATGAAGCTTCATGGGGAGCAGGCATATGAACAGGCAGGAGATAAGATCAGCAAGGAGCTGATGATATTTTCAAAAGACAGGAAGGAGCTGACAGCCTATGAAGATTAAGACCAGGATGATCGGTATGGATCTGGACGGTACGCTTCTTACGACGCAGAAGGAACTGACTGCATATACGAAAGACGTCTTAAGGAGGGCGATAGATCAGGGGATCGTCGTGATGCCGGCAACGGGAAGGCCCATCGCGGGGGTTCCGAAGGAACTGCTTGAATTTCCCGGTATTATGTATGCCGTGACGGCGAACGGGGGCAGGATTGTGGATGTCAGAACCGGGGAAACCATATATGAGTGTCTGGTGCAGCCGGAGACGGCGGAGCGTCTGATGGACGTCTTTGAGCATTATGATACGCTGCGGGAGATCTATTATGACGGAATCGGGTACGCCCAGGAAGACGGGCTTATGAGGATTGACAGATATTTGGATTCACAGCCTATGATAAGATATATGCTGTCGACCAGACGAACAGTATCGGATATACGCAAGAAGATGAAAGAGGAGAATCGGGGAGCGGATAAAGTCCAGGGACTGTTCGTGTCTGTGGAGGACCGGGACGCGGCAAGAGAAGAGCTGAAAGCAATTCCGGGTATTGAGGCAACCGGCGCGTTGGAGAAGAATATCGAGGTAAATGCACAAGGGGTCAATAAAGGCAGCGCGATGGTACGATTAGGAGAAAGGATGGGAATCTGCCGGGAAGAGATCATGGCTTTTGGAGACGGACTCAATGATCTTCGGATGATCAGAGAGGTGGGAACCGGCGTCGCCATGGGGAATGCCCGGGACGAGGTGAAAGCAGCGGCGGATTACATTGCGTTATCGAACGATGAAGAAGGAGTTGCGCGCTTTATCGAAGAATATGTACTGGATTGAGTTTTTTGCGATATAGGAAACTTCGTTCCACATGTGCTTACGAAAAAGCATGCTCACCGGTATAGTAGGAGAATGAAAGCAATAAAGGAGAGAAGAATATGTTAGACATAATAAAAGTAATCATACTCGGTATTGTAGAAGGGATTACGGAATGGCTTCCGGTGAGCAGCACAGGTCATCTGATACTCGTGGGCGATCTGCTGAAGCCGGGCTTAAGTGATGAATTTATGGAGATGTTCAACGTGGTGATCCAGTTGGGTGCGATCATGGCGGTTGTGGTACTGTATTTCCATAAACTGAATCCGTTTTCGCCCAGGAAGACACAGAAGCAGAAGATGCTGACATGGCAGATGTGGATCAAAGTGGTGATTGCGTCCATACCGGCGGGGGTTGTGGGAATTCTGTTCAATGATATATTGGATGAACTGTTTTATAAGCCGCTGCCGGTGGCGGTTATGCTGATTGTTTACGGCGTGCTTTTTATTATTGTGGAGAACCGGAATGCTGACGTCAGGCCGTCGGTAAAGAAGATATCGGAGCTTACGGTTCCGATGCTTCTTGCCATCGGAGGATTTCAGATGCTTGCCCTGATTCCGGGCACGTCAAGATCCGGGGCGACGATCGTAGGCGCGCTGCTGATCGGAGTATCCAGGGAAGTGGCGGCTGAGTTTACATTTTTCCTGGCAATACCGGCGATGTTCGGGGCAAGCCTGATCAAGCTGATGGGTTTCGGGCTTGATTTTACCGGTACGGAGTTCGGGCTTCTGATGCTGGGATGTGTGGTATCCTTTGGATTGTCTATCGTTGCGATCCGTTTCCTGGTGGGATACATTAAGAAGCATGATTTTAAAGTGTTCGGTTATTATCGGATTGTTCTGGGCGGGATTATTGTCATAGCGACGGTGGTTCAGGCGCTCCTTGCATAAAGAAATGGAATATAGAGGTTTTTGCAGGATGCTTTTTATGTGGGTTATGTCGTGAAAATAAGTGGTTTTTCTACAAAATATGTAGAAAAAGCCACTTGTTTTTTTTCGCAAACATGATAGAATATCTACTAGATTTGCATTTTTATGCATAAATATTTATAAATTATCATGGGAGGATATGAGATATGAAATTAAAAAAACTGGTTAGTGTATTATTGGCGTCAGCCTGTGTATTGTCATTAGCGGCCTGCGGCGGTTCCGGGGACGATGCGGACAGTAATTCTTCAGGCGGAAGCGGCGATGCAGAGAAAAGTTCCTCCGCAAAGACAGCGAAGGTTATCGATATTGACCTGACGGACGAGGAGTATGCTTTTGGTGTGGACAAGACGCAGCCGGAGCTGTTAGAGCAGGTGAATACATTTGTAGGCAAGATCAAAGAGGACGGGACGTTAGATGAGATCTGCGACAAGTATTTTGGCGGCGGAGAGCCGGAAGCAGTGGAGTCTGCCGAATTAGATGATTCTAAGGATCAGCTTGTAGTTGCTACGAACGCGGCTTTCGAACCGTTCGAGTACACCAAGGGTGAGAGTTATTATGGAATCGATATGGAGATCGCTGCTATGCTGGCGGAGGAATTAGATAAAGAGCTGGTTATCCAGAATATGGATTTTGACGCGGTATGTCTGTCTGTAAGTCAGCAGAAATGTGATATCGCGATGGCAGGACTGACGATTAATGAAGAAAGAGAAGAATATGTAACGTTTACAGATTCTTATTATACGGCATCCCAGAGGCTGATCGTTCCGAGCGATGATACAAAGTTCGACGATTGTGCAGACGCAGACGCGGTAGCGGCGCTTCTTGGAGAGATGAGTGATTCTGATTCCATCGGCGTGCAGGCGGGGACAACCGGACAGTACTATGTAGAAGGCGATGAGGACTGGGGATTTGCCGGCCTTCCGGCAAAATGCACGACTTACAAGAATGGATCTCTTGCCGTACAGGATATGCTCAACGGCAATATCACGTATGTAATTATCGATGCGGCTCCGGCGGATGCCATCACAGAATCAATCAATGAGATGCAGTAATCATGGGCAATTTTGAACAAAAAGTAAACAAGTTTATAGAGATCTTCCTGGAGGAAGGCGGCTATGTAAAGGTCGCAGAGGGACTTGAGAATACGCTGATGATCGCGGTGGCAGGTCTTCTTATCGGTATTGTGATCGGAACCCTGATCGCTACCGTGCGTGTGCTTCCAAAGTATAAATTGCTGCCGCGGGTTCTCAACGGGATATGCAGTTTTTATGTTGCTTTATTCAGAGGAACGCCGATTGTGGTTCAGCTTCTTGTATTTTATTATGTATTGCTGCCGATTATCGGATGGAGGATCACCGGAGTCCAGGTGGCCATGCTGGTATTCGGACTGAACAGCGGCGCATACATATCCGAGATTATGCGAAGCGGGATTCAGTCGGTAGATCCCGGGCAGATGGAAGCAGGCCGCGCTGTCGGACTTAGTTTCCGCGTGAGTATGATGAAGATCGTCATACCGCAAGCGGTCAAGAACATCCTTCCGACATTAGGGAACGAATTCATCTCCCTGATCAAGGAGACTTCGGTTGTGAGTTTCGTAGGGGCTGCAGATCTGTATGTAGCGTTTAACTATATCGGCAGCAACAGCTATGAGTTCATGGTTCCTTATCTGGTGATGGCGCTGATCTATATCGTGCTTGTGCTGCTGATCTCGCTGCTCATAAAATTGATGGAAAGGAGCCTGAAGAAGAGTGATAGACGTAATTAATCTCAGGAAGAACTTCGAAGACCTGGAAGTCCTTAAAGGAATCGACATTACCATCAATAAAGGAGATATCGTGGCAGTGATCGGACCGTCCGGCTCCGGAAAGAGTACGTTCCTCAGGTGCCTGAACTGTATGGAGGACCCAAGCGGCGGGAGTATTGTCTTTAAGGGTGTGGATATCGCAGACATGAGTGTGGATATCAATGTACACCGCCGGCATATGGGGATGGTGTTCCAGCATTTTAATCTGTTTAACAATAAGACGGTGCTGCAGAATATCATGATGGCTCCGCTGTATCTGCGGTGCCAGGATCTGAATAAGGCGAAGAGACGGAACAGTATGATTAAGTTCAGGAATATGTTCGCTGGGAGCAGTAAGAGAGAGCTGATCCCGATTACACAGACGAAGGAGCAGATCAGAAACGAGGTAAAAGAACAGGCGATGTCTCTGCTGCAGAGAATCGGGCTTGAAGATAAGGCGGATGTCTATCCGTCTACGCTTTCAGGCGGACAGAAACAGAGGATCGCAATTATACGTTCTCTTGCGATGGATCCGGATGTGATCTTATTTGATGAACCGACTTCGGCGCTTGACCCGGAGATGGTCGGCGAGGTGCTGGAGCTTATGAAGCAGCTTGCGGCCGAAGGTATGACGATGGTGGTCGTTACCCACGAGATGGGGTTTGCAAGAGAAGTAGCGAACAGAGTCGTATTCATGGATGAAGGGCTTATAAAGGAACAGGGAAGCCCGGAAGAATTCTTCGGAAATCCGAAGGAACCAAGGCTTAAAGAGTTCTTGTCAAAGATATTATAAAGAGTAGAGGAATCCTGAAAGGGATTCCTTTTTTGTGATACAGAAAATGTTGATTTTTTACTTCACAATTGCTGACTGTGGATATTTTTGGACACCTGATCTGGTAAACTGACAGAGAAATAAAGAAAAACCAAGACATTGGTCAATAAAAACAGGATGAGCCAAGATATTGGAAGATAAAACAGGAGGTGCAGATTGTGAAAGGTTATTTTGTAGCGGATGGTTATATGGGATATGTAGATGGAAGCTATCTTCTGTTTGCAGACGAGAGCGATTACAAAGAGTTTTTGGAGGAAGCATAATGAGAGAGATATTTTACAGCGAGGAATTGAATGTATCCGGCAGTTTGATAGAAGTTATGTTCTTGCAAAAGTCATATGAGACAGAGCTGACAGAGTTCGAATTATCCGGTCTGCGAGCCGAAGAATTAGAAGTGATGACCGGAAAAGAGCGCAGAGAAGTGATGAGGAATGCGGGATTGAACCCGGATGAGTATGATTTCTAAGGATATAAAACAGCTTTCCGGAAAGTCATATGAAGTCCTCTTGCCAGGTTGCGGATGTGGCTTTAGATATGCTATACTCTGAATGTGAAAGTTGTTTTATAGATAACAAGGAACAGCAAAGAAATTCAGAATGTATATTCCTGAGTATGGAGGAGTAATGATGGCGGTATCATCGGCA
>CANODD010000089.1 GCA_947564705.1 uncultured Dorea sp.
GCCCGACGGATCTCGATATTGGGATCGGGGAAGAGAGCCGTAAACGCTGGCTGCATGCCGTCGGAGCTGATCTGCAATGAATCCTTCTACATGAGCGGTATGGATCTGGATCTTTTGAAGGAAAAGCTTGGGATTACATTATATTCTCTGGATTCCTGGTACTTTGATGATAAGATATGTCAGCGTACTCTTATGGATCATTTTCATGTAAAAGAACTGGAGGGGCTGGGGCTTCGGGACTACGACTGCGGGATGATCGCGGCAGGAGCGCTGCTTAAGTATCTGCTGGAAACGCAGAAGAGAGATCTGTCGCATATTACCCGGCTTTCAATCTATGCAACGGGAAAATATATGCTGCTTGACAGTTCTACCCGCCGGAATCTGGAACTTAGTGAGACCCTTCGTGAGAAGCAGAAAAGGGGCTCGCTTCTGTGGGTGATCGACAAGACGAAGACGGCTATGGGAGCACGGCTGCTCCGCAAATTTATCGAACAGCCGCTGATTGACAGGCAAGAGATCGAACGCCGCCTGGATGCGGTGGAGGAATTAAAGAATAATGCTATTTCCAGAGAAGAACTTCGGGAATATCTTTCTTCTATCTATGACCTGGAGCGTCTGGTATGCAAGATTACCTATCAGTCGGCGAATCCCAGAGATCTGATCGCTTTCGAGCGTTCCCTCAAGATGCTGCCTCATATCAAATACATACTGAAGGAAATGAAATCGCCGCTTCTGCAGGAATTGCATGACGGTCTGGACACGCTTGAGGATCTCTGTGAACTGGTAGAAAACGCCGTCAGGGAAGAACCGCCGATTGCCATGCGGGAAGGCGGTATTATTAAGGAAGGTTACAACGAAGAGGTGGACCGGCTCCGGTCTGCCAAATCGGACGGGAAGGAATGGCTTGCGAAGCTTGAAGCGAACGAGCGGGAGAAGACGGGGATTAAGAATCTTAAGATCCGCTTTAATAAGGTATTCGGTTATTATCTTGAGGTGACAAATTCTTTTAAGAATCTTGTGCCGGAATACTATACCCGCAAGCAGACGCTTGCCAATGCGGAGCGTTATATTATTCCGGAATTGAAAGAATTGGAAGATACGATCCTTGGAGCAGAGGACAGATTATACGCGTTAGAATACCAGTTATATTGTGAAGTACGGGATAAGATCGGAACAGAGATATTAAGGATTCAGTCAAGCGCGCAGGCTGTCGCGCAGTTAGACGCGTTTTCCTCTCTGGCGCTGGTGGCGGAGAGGAATCGTTATGTCCGTCCGGGAATCAATGAGAAAGGAATCATTGATATTAAGGACGGGCGTCATCCGGTAGTGGAGAGAATGATCCCGAATGATATGTTTATCGCGAACGATACATATCTGAATGACAAGAAGAAAAGAATTTCCGTCATTACGGGTCCGAATATGGCGGGGAAATCTACTTATATGAGGCAGACAGCGCTGATCGTCCTGATGGCGCAGATCGGTTCCTTTGTCCCGGCTTCCAGTGCGGATATCGGTCTGGTAGACCGGATCTTCACCAGGGTGGGGGCCTCCGACGACCTGGCGAGCGGACAGAGTACCTTTATGGTAGAGATGACGGAGGTGGCGAATATCTTACGCAACGCGACCAGCAAAAGCCTGCTGATCCTTGATGAGATCGGCCGCGGCACCAGTACCTTCGACGGACTGAGTATAGCCTGGGCGGTGATCGAGCATATCAGCAGCAGTAAGCTGCTGGGCGCCAAGACGTTATTTGCCACTCATTATCACGAGCTGACAGAACTGGAAGGAAAGATCAATAACGTCAATAACTATTGTATCGCCGTGAAGGAGAAGGGCGACGACATCATCTTCCTTCGCAAGATCGTAAAGGGGGGCGCGGACAAGAGTTACGGTATCCAGGTGGCCCGGCTTGCAGGGGTTCCCGATACCGTCATCGAACGGGCAAAAGAGATCGTGGAAGAACTGGTACAGGCGGATATTACGGATAAAATCAAAGATATTGCGTCCCATGGCCATGAACAGCAGGCTGTTAAGCCAAAACATTATGACGAGGTGGATCTGGCGCAGATGTCTCTGTTTGATACGGTGAAGGACGATGATGTGA
Source organism: uncultured Dorea sp. (assembly GCA_947564705.1). GTDB lineage: Bacteria > Bacillota > Clostridia > Lachnospirales > Lachnospiraceae > Sporofaciens. The sequence continues at coordinate 2,105 of CANODD010000089.1, forward strand.
TCGAAGAGATAAAGGGGCTTGATCTGGGTAATCTGACTCCCATAGACGCGTTGAATACCCTGTACCAACTGCAGAATAAGCTGAAAAATCGATGGTAGAGGTACGGCAGTTCGGAGGACGGAATATTATGAGTAAGATACGGGTTTTGGATACGGTTACAATAGATAAGATTGCGGCGGGTGAAGTGATTGAGCGGCCGGCGTCTGTCGTAAAAGAATTGGTGGAGAATGCTATCGACGCCAAAGCGACGGCCATCGTTGTGGAGATCGAGGAGGGCGGAACGACGATGATCCGGATTGCGGACAACGGATGCGGGATTGAACGGGAAGATGTAAAGAGCGCTTTCCTGCGCCATTCTACCAGTAAGATCCGTTCGGTGGAGGATCTGGCGCACATCGGTTCTCTGGGATTCCGCGGGGAGGCGTTATCAAGTATCGCGGCAGTATCCCAGGTGGAACTGATCACAAAGACGAAGGATCAGACATTTGGAACCAGATACCGGATCAACGGCGGGAGAGAAGAAGACATAGAGGATACAGGTTCCCGGGACGGAACCACATTTCTGATCCGGCAATTGTTCTACAATGTTCCTGCCAGACGAAAATTTTTAAAGACGCCCGTAACCGAAGCAAGCCATGTAGGAGATCTGATGACCAGGCTTGCGCTTTCTCATCCGGAGATTTCCTTTCAGTTCATCAATAACGGACAGTCAAAGCTTCACAGCTCAGGGAACGGGAATCTGAAAGACGTAATCTATCACGTCTACGGACGGGACATCGCTTCGAACCTTCTTTGGGTAAAGCAGGATACGCCGGGGCTTAAGATTACCGGGTTTCTGGGGAAACCTGTGATTTCCAGGGGGAACCGGAATTTTGAGAATTATTTTATCAACGGGCGTTATGTGAAAAATCCTGTCGTATCGAAAGCGATCGAAGACGCTTATAAGGATTTCTCCATGCAGCATAAGTATCCTTTTGTGGTGCTTCACATGGAGATTGACGGTGAAGATGTGGACGTCAACGTGCATCCTGCCAAGATGGAACTGCGGTTCCATAACCAGCAGGATGTCTATAATCAGGTCTTTGAGGCGGTAAACCGGGGACTTCATGCAGAAGAATTAATTCCCCATGTTGAACTGGACGTTCCTAAGCATGGTCCTGAAGACGATAAAAATATCAGGAATTATCCGGAACATGGCAGGAACGACCGATATAAGAAGCCAGTATCGGACGATCGGTCCGTAAAGCTTCCTTTTGAGAATCTTAGCCTTGAAGGACCAGGAATTTCATTGAAAACAGACAGTATAGCCGCATTTGGTTCTATTTCGCAGCACAACGATCAGGAGGGTATGAATCATGCAGATTTAAAAATGTCCCTCCCTCCGGCTTCTGAGCGGGATCTGGATTATTTCATGGAGAAGATGAAAGAACGTGTTGCGGCCTACCACAGCCGGCGTTCTTCTGCAGAGGTAGAGGATAAGCACAGTATATTCAGGCCCGAGATCCAGACCGACCGTATCCGTGAGGCCGCAGAGTATGCCAAACATCCGAAGAAGCAAGAAGTTGAAGAGCCGAAACAGTTGAATTTATTCGAAGAGAAATTATTGACCAGAGAGGCGAAGGACGAATATCATCTGATCGGTCAGGTCTTTGAAACTTACTGGCTGGCGGAATATCATGAGAATCTTTATATTATCGATCAGCATGCCGCCCATGAACGTATCCTATATGAGCGGACGTTAAAGAGTATGAAGACGAGAGAATTTACTTCCCAGATGATCAGTCCGCCCATTATTCTTGACCTGAGTATGCAGGAGGCAGAGCTTCTGAACCGGTACATGGATCGTTTTACCCGGATCGGATTCGAAATCGAAGCATTCGGACAGGAATCTTACGCAGTCAGGGCTGTTCCTGATAATCTCTTCAGTATTGCGAAGAAGGAACTGCTTCTGCAGATGTTAGACGGTCTGTCAGACGAGGTGAACCGTAATCTTTCCCCGGATCTGATTGATGAGAAGGTTGCGTCTATGTCCTGTAAAGCTGCGGTAAAAGGAAACATGAAGCTTACTGCGTCAGAAGTTGACGCCTTGATCGGGGAACTTCTGACCCTTGAGAATCCTTACCATTGTCCGCATGGGCGGCCGACGATTATCGCCATGAGCCGCCGGGAGCTTGAAAAAAAGTTTAAGAGGATCGTATGACCATGGAAGATACAAGGAAGAAACCATTAATCGTGCTGACCGGACCTACGGCCGCAGGAAAGACAAAAGCCTCCATCGGACTGGCAAAAGCAATCGGGGGAGAGATCATTTCCGCGGATTCTATGCAGGTCTATAAACATATGGACATAGGTTCCGCCAAGATCCGTCCCGAAGAAACGGAGGGAATCCCTCATTACCTGGTGGACATTCTGGAACCATGGGAGGAATTCCACGTGGTTCGTTTTCAGCAGATGGCAAAGACGGCGCTTGAGAAGATCTATGCCAATCAGCATATTCCCATCGTTGTCGGCGGTACAGGTTTTTATATCCAGGCGCTGCTCTATAATATTGATTTTTCAGAAAATGACGGGGACGATTCTTATCGAAAGGAATTAGAAGAAGAGGCAAAAAAACGCGGAGGTGGGATACTTCATGAGCGGTTGAAAACGGTGGACCCGGAAGCGGCCCGACAGATTCATGCAAATAATGTAAAGCGCGTAATTCGGGCGTTGGAATTCTACCGGCAGACCGGACAGAAGATCTCGGAACACAATGAAAAAGAACGGCGTAAGGAATCGCCGTACAGATTTATTTATTTTGTATTGACCGACGACCGCAAAAAGCTCTATGAACGCATTGACCGGCGGGTTGACCATATGATGGAAGAAGGACTTACGGCAGAAGTAGAAGCTCTGCAAAAGATGGGGTGCACCAGAGACATGGTTGCTATGCAGGGATTAGGTTATAAAGAGATCCTGTCTTATCTTGAAGGGGAGATAAGTCTTGATGAGGCAGTCTATCTGTTAAAAAGAGATACCAGGCATTTCGCCAAGAGACAGATTACCTGGTTTAAGAGGGAAAGAGACGTAGTCTGGATAAACAAAGAAGAATACGCCCATGACGAAGAGAAGATTCTTCAAGATATGATAGCGCTCGCGCGGCGCTGCATAGATTCTTGAAGCAGTTGAGAATTATGTAATTGACAAAAGAATAAGGGGAGAGTTAATTTGAGAAGATTATTTACAAGCAGATTTATTAAGAAAATGAATACGCTGCTGACGGTTTACTCCCATTCACATAATGCGGAGGCGACCTACAGGGAGTTGCTGAAATTAAGGCCTCTGATTCGGAACAAAGGGGAGGAATCATTGTTCGAACTGAACCGAGCGTCTTTACTGTATGATATGAAGCAGTATAAGGAAGCGGCAGAAGTGATCATGCAGATCAGACCTTTGAATCCGGAATTTGACGCCAAGTGCGCCGCCGTCAGGACAAAGATACTGGATTCCTGGAGATAAATGAAACTTAAGAGAGAAGGAAAATTGATATGATATCAGATAAAACAGACCATACCCCAGATATCGCCTCGTTATATCAGGAATTAGGAGTTCGCAATGAAGTACTGGAATTTGGGCGGGAGGTAGAAGCCGGGCTTAAAGAGCGCTTTGCGGCCATCGACGAAACCGCAGAGTATAACCAGTTAAAGGTGATTCAGGCCATGCAGAAAAACCAGGTCAGTGAAGGATGTTTTCACTATGCAAGCGGTTATGGTTACAATGATGCGGGACGGGATACGCTGGAAGAGGTATATGCCTCCGTATTCCATACGGAGAGCGCGTTAGTGCGTCCTCAGATCACCTGCGGAACCCATGCGCTGGCAGTTGCCTTAAGCGCGAACTTAAGACCGGGAGACGAGCTGTTGTCGCCGGTGGGAAAGCCCTATGATACGCTGGAGGAAGTCATCGGGATCCGTCCGTCTAAGGGTTCGCTGGCGGAATATGGAGTCACCTATTCTCAGGTGGAATTATTAGAAGACGGGACTTTTGATTATGAGAATATCCGTAAAGCGATCCATGAAAAGACGAAGATGGTGACGATCCAGCGGTCCAAAGGATATCAGACAAGACCGAGTTTCTCCGTAAAGCAGATTGGAGAACTGATTCATTTTGTGAAGGATATCCGTCCGGATGTGATATGTATGGTGGATAATTGTTACGGAGAATTTGTGGAAACCATCGAACCGAGTGATCTGGGGGCAGATCTGGTAGTCGGCTCGCTGATCAAAAATCCCGGCGGCGGCCTGGCGCCCATCGGCGGTTATATCGCCGGACGCAAAGATCTGATAGACGCGTGCGGGTATCGTCTGACATCCCCGGGACTTGGCAAAGAAGTGGGCGCGTCGCTGGGTGTCATGCAGTCATTCTATCAGGGTCTTTTCCTTGCACCCACCGTAACGGCAGGCGCGCTGAAAGGAGCCGTCTTTGCGGCGAATATATATGAAAGACTGGGCTATCCCGTGATTCCTGACGGCAGAGAAAGCAGGCACGATATTATTCAGGCAGTGACATTCGGAAAACCGGAGGGTGTGATCGCATTCTGTAAGGGAATTCAGTCGGCGGCTCCGGTGGATTCTTTTGTGACGCCGATTCCCTGGGCAATGCCGGGATATGACAGCGACGTCATTATGGCGGCAGGCGCATTCGTACAGGGATCTTCCATTGAACTGAGCGCCGACGGGCCCATCAAACCGCCGTACGCAGTCTATTTTCAAGGAGGACTTACCTGGCCTCATGCAAGACTTGGAATCCTGATGTCATTAGAATATCTGGTGCGGGAAGGCGTTGTAGATCTACAATTGAAATAAGGATGGCAGGGAATAAGATGAGAATTGGAATCATTGGCGGGGGCGCCGCGGGTATGGCGGCGGCCATTGCAGCGGCAAGGAATAACAGGCATGCAGAAATATTCATCCTGGAACAGAACGAGAAGACAGGCAAGAAGATCCTGGCAACCGGGAACGGTCGCTGTAATCTGACAAACCGTCGGGCAGACGCATCCTGCGCCGATTCTTGTTACTATGGCGAAGATATCTCGTTCGTCAGAAAAGTGCTGGATCAGTTCGGATATCAGGATACGCTGGATTTTTTTGAATCTATGGGACTGGTGACAAGATCACGGGGAGAGTACGTGTATCCGCGTTCCGGCCAGGCCGCGGCGGTGCGGGAACTTCTGGAGCTTGAACTGAAACGATTGGGAGTAATGGTTCACTGCGGGGTTAAGATTCGATCCATTGTCCGGGATAAAAAAGGCTTCTGCATGAAAGACGACCGCCTGGTTTTCCGGGCAGACCGGGTCATTCTTGCATGCGGCGGGAAAGCTGCGCCTGCATTTGGTTCGGACGGAAGCGGGTATCAACTGGCAAAATCTCTGGGACACCATCTTACGCCGGTGGCGCCGGCGCTGGTTCAGCTTAAGGTGAAAAACCATCCGTTTGTGAAAGCGTCGGGTGTGCGCACAGAAGCAAAAGTTACGGCGCTCATAGACGGAATACCTGCCGGGTCGGATACCGGAGAATTACAGATTACCGCATACGGAATCTCAGGAATCCCCGTATTCCAGATCAGCCGCCATATTGCATTGGGATTATATCAGAAAAAGAGAACGGAAGTATTGTTGGATCTTTTACCGGAGTACTCAGACAAAGAAGTGTCCGCATTGCTTAAAAGAATTTCTGAAAGACGGACGGACCTGACTGTCAAAGAGTGTCTGTCAGGAGTGTTTCATCAGAAACTGCTCCCAAGGATATTGGAACTGGCAGAACTGCAGACGCATACAGGAATATCCAAACTGACTGACCGGCAGTTTCGGACACTTGCCGGAAAATGTAAAAAAATAATCCTTACTATTCAGGATACGAACGGCTTTGAGAATGCCCAGGTCTGTGCCGGCGGTGTAAGGACGGCGGAGATATCTTCTCGGACAATGGAATCCAAATACGTGAAGGGTCTTTATATTGCAGGTGAACTGCTGGACGCCGACGGCATCTGCGGCGGGTACAACCTGCAATGGGCATGGGCAACCGGATATATCGCAGGAAAAGCGGCATCCGCCGAGGTCGTATGAGCCGCTTCCTGATTTGGTTTACAAGAAAAATATGCGTTTCATTCTCTGGAAAAATGCTGTATAATAAAATCAACAGAATTTCTAAGGAGAGTAAATGCAGAAACTATGAATAAAAAAGTCAGTCTTTCATTAATCATCATTATTGCCGTACTGTTGATGGCCGGAGGTACTTACATATATTCTGGATCAGCGGGCAAAAATGACGAATCACACCAGTCTTCAGATACAGAAACACACCCGGATATACTCACGGCAAAAGAAGCGGAAGAGGACCGGAATCAGGCGATCGGGTTTATAGAATCTGTACATCCTTTCTTTGTTGACGGAAGCGACGTTACTCCCTATGAAAGTGCGAAGGATAAATATATAAAAGCAACGCAGCATGAGATGTCATGGAAAGATTTTCAGACGGCAACGGCGGAATACTTTTGTTTCTTTCAAGACGGTCACACTTGCATCCAGTGGGAAGAAGAGGATTATCTTGACATCTCCTTTTCTTACCGCGACGGGCGTATGTACACGCAGGAAGGGAAGGGGACGGACCGGTATATAACAGCCGTGGACGGCATAAGCACAGAGGAAATCCTTGCCGTGATTGACAAGGCGATCCCTGCCGAGAATGAGATGGCACGGGCAATTCATTATAATAATTATTTCAACGCGAAAAATATATTAGAACTTGCAGGCGCAGATATGTCAAAAGATATTTTTACGGTAAAGCTTGACGACAGATCTGAGGTTGAATGCACTTACATAAGCGAAGAAGACAAGAAAGACTTTGAAGCCGCAGACAGTCTTGAAGATTTGAAGAATTCCTGGTCCATGGACGGCGATATATTCGTTGTTCATCTTAACATATGCGTCTATGACGATGATCTCAAGGAGATAGAGGCGGAGTTGAGGCAGGCCGTCGAAGACGGATGTACGAAGGTTATCATCGATGTCCGTGACAATCCGGGCGGCAATTCCATGGCATGTGAAGCGCTGATTAATGCAATGGGTATGACTGCTCCGGTTTACGGAGACATTACCCGTTACTCGCCGGAGGCAAAGCAGCAGAGGGATTTCTATGTCCGTGACAGCGGCACAAGCAGGTCCGAGGGTTCTGTAGACTGTATACGGAACCCGGACGTAAGCCTAGCGGTACTCTGTAATCGTCATACATTCAGCTCGGCTACGATGCTGTGTGTATTTGTAAGGGACGGGAAACTTGGCACATTGATCGGCGAGCCAAGCAGTAATATGCCGAACTGTTACGGAGATATTATTTTTGTGACCTTAGAAAATTCACAGATTCAGGCAAATGCTTCTCACAGACGTTTTTTTCGGCCGGACAGCGGCAATAATGAAAGAATGCTGGTTCCCGATATAGAAACAACAAGCGCCGGAGCCTATGACGCCGCGGTAGAATTCTTAAGAACCGAAAGGATATGACGGAGGCGATGAGGGCTGACTTAGGAATGTCAGTTGTCAAA
>CANODD010000090.1 GCA_947564705.1 uncultured Dorea sp.
GGCTTTAATACCTCTTGTCGAATTTCATTCTAAAACTTATCATTTTTCCGAAACCAGGCGTTAACCTATTGTGTCGGCTACCGCCTGAAGCAGACGCTCGCATCGGTCCGGATTGACGATTCCGCAGGTACAGTCATAGGCTAATTCCAGGGCTGCTTTCCGGGCCGTAATCTTTCCTGCTTTTATCTTATCGGCCAGATTTAATACATGCGTCTCTGAGATCATGCTGTGTCCGCACATAGTGATAATGGACAGAACATCCTTATTCTGCGGGATCTTATCCTGCCGCCCCCAGATTCCAAGGGAATTCGTAAGCGAATGGAAGGTAGTCCCCGCCTCCTCGCACATATGCTTTACTTTATCTGTCAGACCGGACACGACAACTGAAATTCCCAGGTCTGCCTCCTTTAAGTCCTTTAAAAGCCCCGCCACGTCCTGTTCGTTATTAAAGGTTGCCTGTACCGCCATGGTATCGTCTTTTCCTGTATCAACGGTTTTCAGGAAATTCTCTTTGCTTCCCTCCAGAAATTCGCTTGTCTTCGTTCCCCCTAATGTAACTGCATGGTTCTTCATTGCCAGGTTACAGAATTCCATCATCTTCGGTCCCGAGCCCGGCGTATTAATCGGGCTTGCCAGCTGAAGAACCACCCAATCTGTGTTTAACTCCTCTTCCGTTCCAAAACGGTGTAATGTATGTGTCATACCCTGTTCCTCCTCATAATTATCTGTCCTTAACCGCCTTTTATTCTGACGGAGTATGGTCTCTGTTAGGGAATGTATGGTCTTCCAAGACCCACGTTATTCTTAGCATTCGGCCTTACAGGGATACCCATCCTCTTACATACCTCCTCCTGCGGAATCCGTCCGTCCGGACAGACCTTTCCGAAAACAGTCAGACTGAATACCGTATGTATATCTCCCGCTATCTCCTTCATGCATTCCATCGTCTCCTCGAACTTCTCCTCCGGAACGACGAACTCCAGGATACCGGACAAGATACGTTCACGGAGCAGCTCGTCCTTAAATGTACCTGTAGACGGATCTGACATCATCATCGTAACCGGATTTCTCTTCTCATATTCGATATAGCCAAGCTTAGCCAGCCGTTGGGAAGCTTTCTCAATATCGAAGATATAAGCGCCGGCGTTCGGACGGCCAAACTCCATACCTACCCCAATCACACCGACACCATACCGGCCGGTCACGTCATTTGTCTTACATTCATGCGTACCGCGGCCAGGCCCTTCGCTGCCCTGAAAGACAGCCTGGGCGCAGCTCATCCAGTATCTGGCCTTCCGCGGCCAGGGAAGATTCTCGCCTTCTGTTATCAACGCTTCCTTCCTGCATACTCCGGATATCGCGCAGATACAACATTCCACACATTCTTCCCGGTCGATATAGATCTGATTCTCCTGATCTCTCTTGATCGCCCCCACCGGACAGCGTTCCGCACACAGTCCACAGTTCACACACTTCTGCCTGTCTATTAACATCTTTGTTTCCCCCTAATCTTCTTCCATTCTTTGAACCACTGCCGCCAGCATCTCATCCTTCGGCGTTCTGATACGTCTGACCAGAATTTTGCACTGATAGACAAACATCAGTGTAAACGCAATCGCTACCAGCAAGGTAAAAATACCTGTAGGATACTTTAAATTCAATGAAGTAACTTTCATTTTAAACTGGTCTGCCGCCTGAACATATGTCCAGACTGCGGAAAGCCCCGCAAAGATCAAGATTGCCGCCGTCTGCGTCAACATAAGAAATTTATAGAAGCCCGCCGATCTTTTCTTAACCGCGATATCATCACAGATGGTAACCGCCACCAGCTTTCGTTTCGATTCAAACGCCGCGCCGAAAAATAACATCCAGATAAACACATTCCGCATCAGCTCCTCTGCCCACGGCACCGACAGGGAAAGCACACGGCCAAAAACCATTACATTACCGCCTAAGAGCAGAAACACACCGCATATGGCAATGAGAACGTCAAACACCTTTTCAACAAGATCCGTTTCTTTGTGTCCGCCCATAAACCTTCCTCCTTTTCTCCCGGAATACCTGATTAATATGCCGCAACTACCCTTATCTGGGCACAATCCAGATCCGGAACACTAATCTTAAGCGGCAGCGCATAGATATCAATATTCTTGATTCCCTCCGGAATGCTCCAAAGATTCGTCATATATTCAATCATCAGAATATCGTTAGGCAGAATCTGGTAATGTGTAGGCGCCGTCTCCGGCGTCATAGGAACTCCTGCCCCCAATCTGACAGCATAATCCTGCGGAAAATCGAATCCCACCACCTTAGGGTTCAGACTTACCAAAAACGCGACCGCCTCCGGCGTTATATACGGAGATTCCGTCCAGAATTCCGGGGATGAAGAACTTCTCTGCGTCCCCCAGCTTGTCTTAATCAGCAGGAAATCCGTATATTCACACCCTTCATATGCTTCCTTGACCATCTCTTCGGTAATCGCCTGATCCGGCTTAATATAATGGCTCACATCGAGGACGGAGGCCTTCCCGATCAGAAAACTAAGCAGGTCGAAATCCTCCAGTACCTTTCCGTCCGGAACCATATGACGCGGAGCGTCAATATGCGTAAATCCATGGGAGAGATTCATATATGGCACCATCTTGGTCTTCCCGTCCTTCGTAAATTCCCACTGCTGTATAAATCCGCCATAACGAAAATGCCCGTTATGAATCGGTTCACTTAAATCCACATAAGTCTTTGACATTATCCTACACTCCTTTTCTATCACTCTTCTAGCACTCTTCCAGCATCTTTTCTCAAATGAACCATAGCTTTTACTCGTCTAATTTCCCCGGAACTCATCGCGTGAGGAATAGATCACATCAAACAATTCCTTCGCCGACGGAACAAGCTCCTCAAACTTTTCATAGATTAACGGCGCGTTTTCGGTAAAGCCGGATAAATCAGGATCTTCACAGATCGTGCATTCATTGCGCAATTCTTCCAGCGCCTCCTGCTCCAGGACGTCCATATTCTCTCGCAGAAAATCTGTAGCCTCATCCGCAGCCTTCCTCACCGCCTCCATCTGCGCGTCACTGAGCTTACTTTCCGTCTTCTCGCTGATTGCAAGCGCGGCAGGTGTAAAGACATGATTCGTCAGCGTGATATATGGCTGTACTTCATATATCTTATTGGTCCAGATACCCTCAAGCGGATTCTCCTGCGCGTCAACGACGCCTGTCTGCAGTGAAGAGTAAAGCTCAGAACCGTCAATCGTGAATACCTCCGCTCCATATGTTTCCCATGCAAAGACTTGTATTTCCACAGGAAGAACCCGGAGTCTAAGCCCCTTCATATCGTCCATGCTCCGAATCTCCTTCTTACTGTTCGTCAACTGTCTCATCCCAAGCTCCCAGTAACGAAGGATGTTGATTCCGGTGCCTTCAAACAGATCCGCCACCTTCTCTCCCGCCTCGCCGTCGAGCACATGCCTTGCTTCTTCATTGCTCTCATAGAGGAACGGAAGCTCAAAGATCTGCATCTGCGGAGCATACGTTGAATAATAAGAATCACCGGCCACCAGAATATCAATAGAACCGTTCACCAACGCGTCCACCTGAGAGCTTAGGTCGCCCAGCGAGTTATCTGTGTATACGTCGCAGGTGACGCTCCCCTCCGAGTACTCCTCGATCAGCTCCGCCATCTTATTCATGGACATTCCCATAACAGAATCACCGGAATAGTTTCCAACCGAAAGCGCCAGCTTTACGCTCCCTTCTTTTGATTCCGTCTTATTCTCCTGCGAATCCTGTCCGGAGGACTCGCCGCATGCTGTTAATAAAAATATACAAGCTATGAAAAGCGCTGTTAAACTTTTTTTCTTCATTCTCTTTCTCCTTTTTTTATCATATCTGTTATTTGACCATATTTGGAAGCCATGTACTGAACGCCGGGAACAAGCCTATAACAATAAGCCCGAGAACCGTAACCGCCAGATACGGCAGTACATAGGGGACGAATTTCTGCAGCGGACGCCCGGTCATAGACGAGACGGCAAATAGATTCGCACCCACCGGAGGCGTCGCAAGTCCTATCAAAACTCCCGTTACCAGGAAGATAGCAAAATGAATCGGGTCAACGCCGTATTCTGTCGCAACCGGCGCAAGAATCGGCGCAAGCAGCAGAACCGAGGGCGTAGCGTCCATAAAACATCCCACAAACAGTACCAACAAGGCAACCAGCGCCATGAACACTAATTTACTGCCGGATACGCTGATCAGCGCGCCTGCGATCTTCTGCGGAATCTGCTCTCTTGTCATCACCCATGCGAATGCATTCGCGGCGGCGACTATGATGGTCAGGCCGCCCATCTGCTTCATCTGTCCAAGGGTAATCTTTACCGCCTCTTTTATCGTCATCTCTTTATAGAAAAATACTCCTACGATCAATGAGTATAGCGCGGCAAGGGCCGCGGCCTCTGTCGCCGTACAGAATCCACTGTAGATTCCCCCAAGGATGATTCCCGGAACCAACAGAGCGCCGATTGCATGCAGGAAACTTTCTCCGACTTCCTTCACGGAAAATTTTGTACCTTGATTCCCGATCTTCTTCGTCTTACAGATGAACACGGTTAAGATGATATACAGAAGTCCCAGGAACAGCCCCGGAACCAGGCCTCCCATCAGCAGGTCAGACACGGATATATTCACCGCCACGCCGTATAACACCAACAGGATGCTTGGAGGAATCAAGGGTCCCAATATACCGGCAACAGACTGTAAACCACAGTAGAAGTCCTCATCATAACCTTCCTGCTTCATGATCGGAAACATGATTCCGCCAACCGCTGCACAGGTCGCGACTCCCGAACCGGTCATAGCCGCAAAGATGACGCTGGCCACCACCATTACGATCGCAAGCCCGCCCGGCAGACTGCCAAACAAGCTGTTACAGAACCGAACGATTCTCTTTGAGATTCCCCCATGCTCCATGTAAGCCCCTGACAGCATAAAGAACGGAATCGCAAGCAGCGTAAATTTATTCACCCCGGAAATCATCTGCTGCACAACCACCATAGGCGAGACGTCCATGAACAAAAAGAGGTACAGAAATGACGTCAGGCCCATCGAAACCGCTACCGGAATCCCCAATGCTAAAAATATAATAAAAAACACTAAAATCAATATGTGCATAACACACCCCCTTTACAAATCTTAAAGAATCAACAGCTGCCTGTCCAACGCTGAAAAACACTTGACCCGATTATTCTCGATTGTGAACGTATCTTCAATACGCACCCCCATTTCATCCGGAATATAGATCCCCGGTTCTGCCGTCAGCACAATTCCTTCAAAATAATCGCCTGCTATCCCGATTCCTGAAAAGGGCTCTTCATGAGCGTCAATCCCGATTCCATGACCAAACGCGTGGTCATATCCGCCGTCATATCCGCGCTCTGCAAGCGTTTGTCTGGAAGCCAGATCAGAAGCGGCCAGCCTTTCGCCGATCACTGCCTTCTCCAAACCGGCCTTCTGGGCCTCCAGCACCGCCTGATACAGCTTGCGCATTCCTTCGTCGGCCTTTCCCAACGCTATCGTCCTGGTTGTATCTGTACAATACCCATCCTTCCGGCAGACAAAATCAATGGTTATGAATTCTCCTCTTTTCAGCCTGCGGTCTGTGGGGCGGCGGTGGGGATATCCCCCGTTCCTCCCGCTTTGCACCAGGATCGGCGTTACGATCTCATCTGCCCCCAGCTCAAGCAAAAGATACTGAAGCTTCGCCGCGGCTTCCCGTTCCGTAACTCCCGGCCGAAGCTCATGCAAGAACTCTGTAAACGCCTGGTCCGCAACCTCCTGCGCAGCCTGTATCTTCCGCAATTCCTCTTCGTCCTTCCTTTGGCGGGCCTCAAGTACAACCTCTTCTGCTTCTGTCAATTCTCCCCAAAGATACTTCTCACAAGCTTTCAGATGCCCGACAGACATGGAACCCTCGTAACCGATCTTCCGAAGCTTATGGTTATACATAATATTCCCAATTTTCCTGAGATAACTACTATATTGCGGAAGTTCTATCACTTCTGTCCCCGGCATCGCTTTCTTTGCGTCTTTTGCATACCGTGCATCCGTGATATACCAACTGCCTTTTTCAGAGATAATTCCGGCCCCGTCCCCTTCGTCCGCTTCAAAACCAAAACAATAAAACAGATTAGAACGCCTGGTTATAAGCATCGCGTCGATTCCTTTTTCCTTAATTCCAGACAAGACCCTTTGTATATGACCGCTCATGATTCACCTCCCCGACCTGCTTAAGTTTACGGCCTGACCTACCCTTCTTCACCGCGCCGGATGTCAAAAACTAAAAAACAGAATATGGTATGTCAACAGGATATTCTAATAGTTCTTTCATTCTGTCGTCCACCCTCAATAAAGAAACGGAACATCCCGCCATATCGATAGACGTACAATATTCATTTACATAACTTTTAAATACCTTGATACCTGCTTTCTTTAATATCTTTGCAACAATGTGATAAACAATATATAACTCCATAAGAGGCGTTCCCCCAAGTCCGTTTACCATAACGGCGACCTCGTCTCCCTCCTTAAACGGAAGATCCTCCAGACACTGCTCTGTAATATAAGAGACGATCTCATCCGCTGTCTTAAGCTTACATCTTTCACGTCCCGGCTCGCCATGCAGCCCGACGCCCACCTCCATCTCATCGTCTCCTATCTCAAAGGTCGGCGTGCCCTTCGCCGGCGTCGTGCAGGAGGTCAACCCGAATCCCATGCTTCGGACATTCGCATTCACACGGTTCGCAAGCTCCACCAGTTCATCCATTGACGCGCCCTCTTCTGCCGCCGCACAGACGATCTTATATCCCAGAATCGCACCCGCGACACCGCGGCGCCCTGCCGTAAACGTGCTGTCCTTAACGGCAACATCATCATCCGCAATTACGGTTCTGACCTGAATGCCATCCATCTCACATAACTCTGCCGCCATTCCAAACTGCCCGCGGTCGCCTGTGTAATTCTTCACCATGAACAACACTCCCGCCCCGTTATCTACCGCTTTGGCTGCCTCATAGATGGCGTCCGCCGTCGGCGCCGCAAAGACAGGCCCCGCAGCCGCAGCATCCATCATTCCCTTTCCTACATAAAATACCTGATCCGGTTCATGTCCCGAACCGGAACCCGTTACGACCGCCACCTTCCCGGCATCCTTTTTCTCCTTTCGCAAGATCACTCTCTTGTCTGGGATGAGTGTCAGCTTCTCCGGATTTGCCGCCACGAGCCCCTCCAGCATCTCATTGACCACATTCTCCGGCGCGTTGATAATTTTCTTCATGATTTGTCCTCCTTCTTTATTTATAAAAAGCTAATAAAGCTTTTATATCCTCTATATTCTTATATCTTCATTCGCAAACAAACGGATAAATTTCTCCATCGCCTCCGAACATGCCTCTTCTACTCTCCTGTCAAATTCCAACGGCGGAATCTTTGCGTCCGCCAAATGACTTCTTGCGGAATCCAGGTACACCTTCTTTAACGCCGTAGAGATATTAATCTTTGCCGCTCCACAGGCAATCAACCTTCTAAAGTCCGTTTCCGGAAGACCGGTTCCCCCATGTACTACTATCGGTACGTTATAACCCTTAAGTTGTTCTACCAGTCCAAAATTCAGCCGAGGCAGCTCCTTATATTGTCCATGGGCCGTACCAATCGCAGGAGCGACGGCGTCTACCTGCGTTTCCTGCAGATATCGGAGCGTCTCCCCTAAGGATGCCGGATGCCCCTTCTCCCTCACAATCTCATCCTCCACTCCGGAGATAACTCCTATCTCCCCCTCTACCGCGGCTCCATGGGAATGAGCATATTCTACCGCCCTTCTCGTCCGCTTCACATTATCTTGAAAATCCTCTCCGGAATAATCGACCATTACCGAGTCCCATCCCGCCCTGATACATGCAAACGCAAGCTCCTCGTCCATACAATGATCCAGGTGAAGGACGACCAGTACGTTCGTCATCTCACGCAATATCCCCGCCATCCCTGCCACGGTCTCCACTCCATATCTGCGAACCGTACCCACAGACGGCTGCAGAATCACTGGTCTGTTCGCTCTGTGGGCCGCCAGGACAACCGCACGCCCTGTATTGTAGTTTAAAATATTAATCGCCGCGACTGCTTTCCCCGTCTGCCTTGCCTCGCGTAATACTCGTACAAATCTGTTTCTCTCCACAGACTTTCCTCCTTTCTATCATAGATTTTATATACATATATTATCTTGTCTATACAAGTATAGTAATATATTCTTTTATCGTTGTCAATGCATAATTATCACAAGTTCTGAATTTTATTTTTATGCATTTTCACCAAAAATGGGTTGTTACAAAAGTAGATGAATAATCTACTCTTGCAACAACCCATCCATCGGAACCTTGCTGCCCCACTGAGATATCGCTATAAAGTTTGTTGGAGACTGAGTACATGTTCCCATGCCTCGTCATCAAATTCCTTATTTCTAAAATATAATTTTCTGTCTGATTCTGTAATCTTTCTTATCACTTTACACGGATTTCCCGCCGCGATCGTCCAATCCGGAATATCTTTTGTCACGACGCTCCCTGCTCCGATCACCGTGTTGCTTCCGATATGTACGCCCGGACATATCACGGTATTGCCGCCGATCCATACATTGTCGCCTATCGTTACTTCAATCCCGTATTCGTAAGCCGTATTGCGGGTATCCGGATGAACCGGATGGCCTGCCGTGTAGATCGCAACATTCGGCGCCAGCTGACAGTTATCGCCGATCACTACCTTTGCAACATCCAGAATCGTACAATTATAATTTGCGAAAAAATTCTTCCCCACCTCTATATGTGAACCATAATCACAGTAAAACGGCGGATTGATAAATGCATTCTCAGACTTTCCAAACAATTCTTTTACAATCTTTCCTATGGTTTCAAAATCAGACCGGTCAGCCGTATTAAGCGCCTGGGTCAGCCGCCTCGCCCTCTTCTGTTCTTCAAAAATCTCTTCATCTGAGATGTATGGCAGTCCCATATCTCTTCGTTCTACATTCGTCATAATCTTATCCTTCCTTTTACTACAATATTTTTCTTATATTATTTTACCCTTCTTTCGTCGAGTTCCGCACCCATCCGTATCGCCTGTAATGTCTGTAAACTGCCGGCAATTTCACCGGTTCATTATGGAATTGGCAGGCACCGGCGAGGTATAATAGAAGTATTCCTTACATAAGACAGCGTCCGTAGCTTTGATACGCTGAATCTCCTTGTCTTTCCGTTCCTGCAATAGTATAATAATACATAGAAACAAGGATAACTATCACTTTTATCGCGGATTATTATAACAATCGTATTTGTTATCCATAACATACGAGTACGATCCGCACAGCCAGACTGCTGCACGAAACTAAGGAGGAAGCTTGCTTATGACAGACAATAGGGAAATGGACATCATGCCGTATTGGTGAGCAGGTCGCGAAACGGCGTCCAGTCGGTAATGGTTAGCGG
>CANODD010000091.1 GCA_947564705.1 uncultured Dorea sp.
TCGCCTGATTCCAGGAGACTGCCACCTCGTTTGTCGAATCCCACAGCGTTCCGTCTATATCAAATATAATTGCTTCCATATCTTTCCCTCTTCTTTCTATTTTTTCCCCTGCTCCTTATCTTCAATCGCCATGATCATATCTACTCTCTCCTGGTGCCTTCCGCCTTCAAACTCGGCGTCAAGCCATGCCTTTACGATCTCTTTTGCCGTCTCTATTCCGATAATCCTGGCGCCAAACGCAAGGATATTCGCATTATTATGCTGTCTGACCAGCCTTGCCGTACACGATTCGGAACAAACAGCCGCACGGATCCCCTTTACCTTATTCGCCGCCAGTGATATCCCGACGCCGGTGCCGCAGATCAAAATTCCCAGATCTACTTCTTTTGCCGCGACTGCCCTTGCAACCTTCTCCCCATATACCGCATAACTGCAGCTTGCATCGCTGTCCGTCCCGTAATTTACAACCTCGTATCCTAACTCTTTCAGATAATCTGATACCTCATTCTTCATTGCAACCGCCGCATGGTCATTTCCTATTCCAATCTTCATCTGTCTTTCCTCTCTTTCTGCATTGCCGTCCCTTATGAACGCTATACTTTTCAAAATCTCAGGCTGTATCGGCTTTTCAGACCGGCAGCCTTACTGATTCTTATATTATAATCTCCCGGCGCATAATTCGCAATGCATAATTCCGAGTTACTTTTTACTTGAAAGTAAAAGGGCATTTTCTTAAGAAACTCTGAATAAACTCTGAATAATCACGGCACAGGCTTACATTCTCTTTACAAAATCAAGAAAATGTGGCATATTAAAACCTGATACTTAGTAAGATTTCAAAATTAAACCGTACATAATAAAGGGATTTTCATAATGAAGAACATAATATTATTTTTCCTGAAACCGCTTTCTTTCCTGCCTGCATTGATCATGATGTATGCCATCTACAGTTTCTCCGCGCAGACAGGAGAAGAATCCGGAAACTTAAGCTATACCATAAGTTATAAGATTGTGGAGATCGGAAACGAAACCTTCGACGTAGGGATTGGAGAAGAACAGCTTAGTTATTACGCCAGACGCATCGAATATCCGGTCCGGAAACTTGCTCATATGACCGAATACTTCTTTCTGGCCGTTGCCGTCTCATTTCCATTCTATGTATACGGCCTGCGCGGGTTTCCTCTCATGTTGGTTGCCGGATTGATCTGTGTCGGCTTTGCCGCCGGAGATGAATACCACCAGTCTTTTGTCGCCGGGCGAGGCCCGTCAAAAAAGGATGTGGTAATCGACAGCATCGGCGCATTCGGAGGGATTATTACGGTCCGAATTATCTGCTGGACTTTCCTGGCGCCTTTCCGAGTCGCAAAACGAATGGAAGAACGGGCGGAGAGAAAAGAAATGGAGCGACGCTGGGCAAAGGAACGGGAAATCGAACGGGAACGTGAACGAGCACGACGCAAGGCCATGGCTCGGCGCAGAAAAGAAGTGCTGGAATATGAATATGAGTATATACCGGATAAACCAAAGAAAAAAAAATCTGCTCAACAGACTGCAGAAAGAACGGCTCCGCGCTCTTCACGCGAATATTCGGAATATCCTCCTTCAAGACGAAGGCCGGCACAATCCAGACAGAATACACATAGATAAGTTAATATGTCAATCGATAAACACAAAATCAGGAACTGTATGCGATAACTTTTCCATACAGTTCCGTCATAAATCAAATTGCCCTGCCGGCATCTCAAGATCTACAATACTCCAAACATTCCGATGATCTCTTCTTCATCCATCATCCGGCTGCTTCTGTTTCCTGCATGAGCAAGCATAGCCTCCACCCTGTTTGCAAGGGTCACATCAACAAATCTTTCCACCTCAATTCCTCTGAGTTCAAAGAACAACCGGGGATTCTCGTCCAGACGGGCTCCCACTCCATAAAGCGCTGCCGCCACATGCTTGCATAAGAGCGCCCAATCCGGGCAGCTGCAGCTAAAACTGATCTCCTGCGGAGCAGGGAACAACCCGTCTTTACTTTGGAATAATTCCTGCATCTCTTCGGGAAAATCACCCGCAAGAAGCGCCTCCAGATTTTCAAGTTTCCTGCCGCACCGTTCGATAATGGCCTGACATTTCTCTTCTGACAGCGGACTGATCCTGATCTCTACTTTATACGGAGTCTTGCGAGTTCCCTGTACCCGAGCCAGGATCTTCCCTTTCTGTATCTGAAGGTCGATCACCGCGCCTGTACGGACATATCGTTTGCCGCGGTCCAGGCGGCTTTCGTAATCCGCGTACTTTTCCAGATTGTCACACCATGCTTTTCCCCACCATTTGCTGACGATGGCTCTTCCGTTTATAATAACAGGCTTCAGTACCTTGCCCTTTGCCTTCTCTTTCTTCTTGCTCGCCGCCGACTTCTTCTTAAGCTCTGCCGCGTTCGGCTGGCTATATTGCGGAAAATCACCCCAATATCTGCTCATTTCTATATTCTCCTTGATCTACGTTCTTCAATTTCTAGCCAAGCCTCAGCAATGACATCAGCTCGTCATTTCCAAGCTCTGTAATCCAGCTCTCGCCGCCGGAACCTATCACATTCTCTGCAAGTTCCTTCTTCGACTCGATAACCATGTCTATCTTCTCTTCGATCGTCTTCTGACACACCAGCTTGTGCACCATCACGTTTTTCTTCTGCCCGATACGGAAAGCCCTGTCCGTCGCCTGATTCTCTACCGCCGGATTCCACCAGCGGTCAAAATGAATCACATGGTTTGCTTTCGTCAGATTCAGCCCTGTTCCTCCTGCTTTCACGGACAACACAATAAACGGGACGTACGTCTCTCCCTGAAAAGCCTCCACGATCTTCCCTCTGCTTGCGACCGGCGTACCCCCATGAAGCACATACCCGTCCGCATGGAAGATTTCCCTGAGAAATCCTGCCAATTGATCAATAATCTCCCGGAACTGTGTAAATACCAGCACCCGCTCCCTCTTCTCATATATCGTTTCACAGATCTCCCGAAGCATCGCAAATTTACCGCTGTCTTCTTCCGCAAATGTCTGCTGCCCCAGATATTGATCTGGGTGGTTACAGATCTGCTTGAGTTTCACGATTGTAGAAAGCACGATCCCGCACCTCTCTATCCCGTCAGCTTCCGCCACGCGTTCTTCCATATCATCCACGACTTTCCGGTACAGTACCACCTGCTTCTTCGAAAGACCCGCATAGTCAATCGTCTCAATCTTCTCCGGCAGATCCTTGATGATCCGCTTATCCGTCTTCAACCTCCTTAACATAAATGGAACCACCATGGATTTAAGCTTCGCGTAATTCTCCGGATTATCTTTCAACTGCTTACAAAAACTACGGAATTCCATAGACGTCCCCATAAGCCCTTTGTTCAGGAAATCGAACAACGACCACAGGTTCGTAAGGTCATTTTCTATAGGGGTACCGGTCATGGCAATACGCATCCTCCCGGACAGCCGCTTGATCTCTTTGGTCTGTTTCGTACCGGGATTCTTAATCGCCTGCGCCTCATCTAATATAATACACGACCACTCTGTCTCCCGCAGTTCCTTGATCCTCGACACCATTCCATAAGTCGTAATATTCAAAAAGACCGGATTCTCTTTCACCCTTCTTCCCAACGCAGCGGCTCCGCCCCCATGAAGAACAGCCAGCTCCATATCCGGTACAAATTTCTCCGCTTCTTTCTGCCAGTTTCCAAGCAGGGACGCCGGCACTACCAGCAGGACTCTCGCATTCCCGTCCTTTTTTCTTAACTTCTCCAGGTAAGTCAGTACCTGAAGAGTCTTCCCAAGCCCCATGTCGTCCGCCAGACATGCGCCGAATCCCAATTGCTCCATATAGCTAAGCCATGCATACCCATTCTTCTGGTAAGGACGAAGCGTCGCCTGTACCGTTCCCGGAACCGCCGTCTTTCGGATCTTCTCCGGTTTACGCAGATTCGCAAGAAGCGAAGACAGCCATTTCCCATTGGTAACCAGCGGCCCTACGTCCACAGCTTTCGAGTCTGCATCCGCTCCTGTCCCCATCTCCATCCGCAGGGCTTCCATCAGTGTCACATCTCTTGTCTGCCCTTCCATGTCCTCTAATAACTGCTTCAGTCGGGCATGATCTACTTCAATCCATTTCCCTTTAAGAAAAGCAAGCCCCTCCGTCTGTGCAAGAAGCAGACGGACATCCTCCTCCGTCAGTTCCATGCCATCCACCATCAGTTTCGGCTTCATAGATATCAGCGCGTCAAATCCGAGCATAGACGGCTTCTCGTCTCCTAAACTTACCGCCATAGACACAGAAGCGGCATCCCTCTTCCACCAATTCGGAATCCGGCACAGGATTCCCGTATTCTCAATATCTTCTATCTGTTTCAGGAATGTATAAGCCTCCTGCGACGTAATCTTAAGCGGATGGAACAATTCACCGCTGTCCATGAATCCGCCGATCAGCTCAGACACCTCCGCCGCCCGGTTCAGACAGGCAAGAAGCGTCAATAACTTACTCCGCTCATTCTGATACTCTGTCAAAGCATATTTCAGAGGAACATGCCGGATCTTACCATTCTCGCCCTTCGTGGCATAGGTCGCCAGAAACGCGAAGGGATAATCCGGATCTTTTTTATTCTCTACCAGATGAAAAAACACCCTCTCCGGCACACGAAGCTTCTGATTCTTCTCCGTCAGATACATCTCCACCGTACCGTCATAGTCTGTAATCTCCTCCGAAAAGATCGCCTGCAGCTTCCGGAATACCTGGCGAAGCCATTTCTTCGTGATATGCTCCGCGCCGATCACGAAAGGAACCGTCCATAGAAGCTCTTCTACGACCTCATCCGATAATATTACCTTCACCCGGCTCCTTGCCAGCTCAAGCTCCGGAAGATCCGTAAGCTGTTTAAAAAAAGCATCCGCCACATGATAGAGGAAGCTTTCCGAAGGGTCCGCCTCCTTCGGTCTTCCCTCCAGCCCCATCTGATAGAGAGCCGGATAACCTCCGCCCCTCATCCATCTTGCTGCTTCCCGCTGTTCTTCTTCCGTATCCAGAGACGATACGTCTGGAGTGAACCCCTCCGGAGTGAACAGAAACTTGATTGCTGTTCTTGTGTTTTCTTTTACCGGCATCTTCTGTACTTCTCTTTCTGTTTTATTTTTCTGAAAATATCTGTTTTGTCCAGTATAAATGATATAGATGCGAAATACAATCCTATTATACTATCGTTTTGCCTTGCGATATCCCGCATCCATCGCTTCCTGTTCCGAATGGAAGACGACCAGATTCTTAGAGTCCGCCATCTCTTCATATGCTGCCTGACCGGGACAGTGATAGATCTTGGACCTGGAATTTCCCCTGATCTCCTCCTGAACGTTTTCTGCATTAGAGGCTTTGCCGCTCCCCTGTCTGCTGGTTCCGGTTGCATAATCAATATCAATCCCGGGCTGCACATTATAGACGAATACATTGAAGCAAACACCTTCTCCTTCATCCTCTACAGAATACGCCTCCATCTGCACCCCTTTTGCCAGCATATCATCACCTTCAAAGATCGGATCTACCCGATAAAGAACATGTGATCCCGTTTCTTTCACATAATCGGCAACCAGATTCTCAAAAGGCAGCATCCCTTCTACATTCATATACCGCGTTCCGGTTATCAGGTTCTTCTCGTTCGCATTCTCAGCCGTTAACTGATAGCCGATCAGATGACAGCGGTTATAAAGGTATTTTCCCTCCACCGAATCATACTTCACAGTCTGCCATCCTGTGGGTTTCACATGTCCGATGTTACCCCTTTCCTCTGTGGGCATAAGATCCTGTCCTATATTCGCGTATGCTGTCCGGCACCTTCCCAAAGTATCCAACTCACTGTATATCTCAAAGGATTCTGACGTCATATCCTCCTGTGAAAAATCAGGCTCATTTTCATCAATTATAACATATGGTTCTCCGTCATACTCCGGTATGTCCGTGAGTGCAAAGGATGAACTCTCCAAATCAGTCTTTGACTGCCCGAATGATTCACAGGCTGTAATCGGCAGACAGCAGATACAAACCACATATAAGAACAGAATATATTTTTTCATAATTCTATCTAAAACTCCTTCTTTTGTATATAAACTTCTTCCGTAATCTTCTCATGGGAGGTTCCGGGAAATTCCCGCGTTTCTTCCCGCCTCCATCCTGCCAGACACAGATCCAGGCGGACATCTGCAGGATACCTTCGATTCCAGCGAAACGCGATGATCTTCTCTATCTTTGTCTCTATATGAGCCAGACGCTCCGCCTCCACCAGGCATAGTTCTCCCTGTCCCGCTCTGTCCAGGAAATCTTCTGCTTCCACGGTCTTTGTTTCATCCATGTCTCCGTACAGTTTATAAGAATACGGACTCATCCACAGCTTCTTTCCCAGAGCTATCTGCCGTATCCGCTCTGTGACGGCCTGATCTCTGCTCTGTCTCCTATGGTTGAACGCCATGCCTTCATTATCGTCCAGAAATATAATCACAATCATCGAACCGCCCCCTTCATTTTCAAGAAAATATCCCTGTATCACCGAATTCATTACAACGCCTGTCTCTTAACGGTCTCCAGCGCCTTCGTTACAGGCGGCAGGGACAGAATCATCAACGTAATGATCCCCTCCGCTCCCAGATAACTCCCCTGATACAAAGAAGAATATACCCATGGGTTCATTCCCTCCGGTGCATAAGCCCCAAAGAAAACTACCCCCGACAAAGTAGAGAAGACGAATCTTCCCAATACACCGGCAACATACCCTATCTGGAGTCCGTATTTCCTGTTATGCAGGAATCCTGATAATCCCAACGCGCCGAAAGCCAGCGGATAATCCAGTAACACCTGAGGAAGCGATACCATATATGGATCCATAACAAACTGAAGGATACCAAATCCGGCTCCGGCAAAGATACCATATCTTGCTCCGAACCAGTAACCGATCAGACAGATAAATAACATGGATAATAGTGTGACGGAACCGCCCATCGGCATCTCCAACACCTTGATGTAGGAGGTAACCATCGCCAATGCAATCCCCATAGCAGAAAAAACAAGCTTCTTGACAGCAGAAGACGCACTTCTGCCTGTGACAACATTCATTTGTGACATTATAAAATTCTCCTTTCCTTACGCCGGCATTACCCGGATCAAGTTATTAGGGTCTGTACGTATACATCTCAGCCATTTCAGGCACCCCTTGGTACTCATTCATATTAAATCCATATTTTCCGGCTGTCAAGTGAGAAATCAATCGAATACAACTACAAAAACTGGTATATAATAATTTCACGTTCCATTGACTGCATAACAAAATTTGTGTATAATTTTGTTATCAAACAAAGGAGGAGTCATTATGCCAACAATCAAATCAAGTGCTGATTTAAGGAATAACTACAACGAAATCTCAACGTTTTGCCACACTTATCCCGAACCAGTTTTTATTACGAAGAATGGAAAAGGCGACCTTGCTGTTATGAGCATTGAAGCCTACGAAGAATTGACCAGCCGCTTTGAATTATATAGCCAAATTAAAGAAGGTATGGATGATATTGCCTCCGGCAACACCCGGCCTCTTGCTGAAGCAATGGCTGATATTCGGAGCAAACGCCGCAGATGAGCTATAACATTTACATCACAGCTACCGCAGAACGTGATATCCTGTGTGCCGCTGACTACATCGAATTTACTCTGAAAAACCCTACTGCCGCAGATCATCTGCTTGATGCAGCTACAGAACATATCAATTCATTGGCAGATATGCCCGAAAAATTTCGTCTTGTAGATGACCCCGTTCTGGCAAGTTGGGGAATTCGTTTTATTATAGTTAATAATTACCTGGCCTTTTATACTATTGATAAAGAAAAGCAACTAGTAATTATTGTACGATTTCTATATCAGAAAAGCAACTGGAACTCCATTCTTCGTCAGGGATTTTCCCTTATTTAATGACTGATTAATCTTTATCAGATGACTTAAAATCGTTGTTTCTTCCGGTGCTTAGATATAAGAAGATAAAGTAAAAACCAACCCGCACAATGAACCACAAGGATCACCATATCCTTGCCTGCGGTTGCCATACCGCCATTCGCCAGATCCATAACACCCTCAAAGGTAGCGCTGGACGGAATCACATAGCAGACAGCGGAGAGAACCTTATTTCCTGCCATTGCCAGATACTTAAGAAGGGGAACCGCCATAAACACGATCATAACGATTTTGATATAAACTACGCCTGCCATCATCCCCTCCGAAATACGGCCGACAAACAGGCCCACCAGAGCGGCTACAAAAGCCGACAGTACCGTCAGCACAAGCATGGCCGCTGTCCCCACAGGGGAAAGTCTGAAACAGACCGCCGCCGTGAAGGCAGCGGACAGACAGCCAAACACAAATCCTATAAAGATTTTCTGGATTACATATTGTCTGGACGTCATAGGCAGTATTTCATTAATCAGCGCAACTCCGTCTTCCTTTTCAGAAATAATATTCATTGCATTAAAGGTACAGCCCATGAACATAGCAACGATCAGCGTCATTGCCATAAAAATATATTGAAATCCTGCCAGTACGTCAGGCTGTTCCAAAGTCTGTATACTGATTCCGGCCGCCGCCTCCCGCTGCTCATAGAGGTCCGGAAGCGTACCTGCCATCTGCTGCCATATAGTTAATTCATCACCGGACAAAAAGGTTTTGATACCTTCCCCGTCCATTTCCACGCCGATTACATTCGTAGATGGCTCCCTGATTACCGATAGCCACTCTTCCCTTGTCTGGCAGACTGTAACATCGCCGTATCCCATAAGCCATTCTCTCGTTTCATCAGCGACCTCACCATCTACCACACAAAAGTAATATTCGCCTAAAGAAGAAAGGTCAATGGAACCGGCAATATTCAGTGCGACAGCTACCACAACAGGCAGGAGAAACGACATGATACAAAACTTATCTTTCCTGACACTCTTCAGTTGATAGATTAACCCCTTCATAATCAACCCTCCTTTCCCATCTCTTTGCGAAATGCCGCGGCGGCAATACCAAAGAGTAAAATAATGACACATACTGCGCTAATATAATAAACCGGATTTGTAACGGGCATACCGAAAAAAGCATTTTTCAGGCCCATATATACGTGATAAAACGGATGGTAGTAGGTCCAGTCCATTTTGATTGCTGTATTGGCAGACAGAAAAACCGGTGCAGCAGTAAAAAGTGCAATCACCAGATAGGCCAGTGAAAACTGTTTGAAATCTTTCAGCAGCATCGTACAGCCGAAGCCTGTGAGGGACATAATCAGGGACAAAATCCCTGTCTGTATCAGTACGGCAGGCAAAACTCCCCCTGCTTCTTTTATCCCCACATTAACCAGGGTCATTAAAGCTGCAAAAGCCAGATCCGTAAGCAGAAAAAGAAAGACTTTGGAAAATACAAACAAGCTCTTAGAAAGCGGCATAATGGCATGGACACGTATCACTCCCATCTGTTTTTCTTTAAACAGTACC
>CANODD010000092.1 GCA_947564705.1 uncultured Dorea sp.
CGGCAGAAGAGTAAGCAATCAAGAGTAAGTAATCCTATGAAAATATTAATAAGAAGAAAAGTCCGTAAGGGCTTTTTTTCTTTTGGCAAAAGTGCTATAATCTCTTTGCTGTTAATTATTTGCTAAGGAATTGTGGTATCAAGACATTAGTATGATATTACGGCAAAATAGAATAATGAACGAGGATAAAGAGATGCAGATAGTAATCATTGGTGACGGCAAAGTAGGGCATAAGCTGGCCGTGCAGTTGTCAGAAGAAGATTATGACATTGTATTGATTGATCAGAACGCGGGAAAGTTAAAAGAGGCGCTGAATCGGCTTGACATCATTTGTATCACAGGAAACGGGGCCGATGCGGAGATCCAGAAGCAGGCGGAAGTCGACCGTTCAGATCTGGTGATCGCCTGTGCTTCGACGGACGAGTTTAATATGCTGAGCTGCCTGCTGGCAAAGAGACTGGGAGCAAAGCATACGATTGCGAGGGTGCGTAATCCGATTTATTATCAGCAGATAGATCTTCTGCGGTCGGATCTTCGTCTGAGTATGGCGGTAAATCCGGAGTTATCGGCGGCGAACGAGATTGCGAGGATTTTGTTGTTCCCTGCGGCGAGCAAAGTCGAGACGTTTATGAAGGGAAGAGCGGAACTGGTAGAGCATGTCCTTAAGGCAGGGAATCCTCTGGCAGGTCTGTCCCTGGCGGAGATAGACCGAAGATTTAAGATCGATATGCTGGTATGTGCGGTGAAGAGAGGAAATTCGGTCTTTATTCCTGACGGAGATTTTGTGCTGCAGGAGGACGACAGGCTTCATATAGCCGCTGGCCATCATGATCTGCGGTCTTTTTTCAAATCTATGGGAAAGAAGAGCACGAAGGTTAAGAGAGTCATGATCTGCGGAGGCGGCAATGTCTGCTTCTATCTCTCGCGTCAGCTTCTCCAGGCAGGAATGCAGGTAAAGATCATAGAACGCAGTGAAGAGAAATGCGAATATCTCTGCGAGCTGCTGCCTAAAGCCACGGTCATCCAGGGAGACGCGGCGGACCATGATCTTCTGATCGAGGAAGGCATCGGCGAATCTGACGCCGTGGTTGCGCTGACCGGCATGGATGAAGAGAATATTATCATGTCGTTGTTTGCGAAGGCCCAGGGGGTAGATAAGATCATCGCGAAAGTAAATGAAGACTCCCGGGCGCAGATGGTAGAAGGTCTTGGAATAGACAGTATAGTCTCCGTGAAGAGCGCGGCGGCAGACGAGATCGTGAATTATGTGCGGGCGATGAAGAATTCCTACAGCAGCGCCAACGTAGAGACAAGCTACCGGCTTTTGGGAGGAAAAGTGGAAGCGATGGAGTTCATTATAAGGAAAGAATGCAGTTTTACGAACGTTGCGCTCAAAGATCTGCCTACAAAGCCCAATCACCTGATAGCCTGTATCGGAAGAGGACGCAAAGTCATAATTCCGGGAGGCGACGATCATATGGAAGTAGGTGACAGTGTAATTGTTGTTACCAAAGAGCATACTATTAATGAATTTACGGATATACTTGCATAAGGGAGACAGGAAGAAAAAGTTATGAATACGAAGATGATACGATATATATTGGCGAAGATGTTAGGAGTCGAGGCGGTGCTTCTTTTGCTTCCGGCATTGGTGTCATTTATTTATCGGGAGTTTAGCGGTGTGTTTTTTTTGATTCCTGCGGGAATCCTGGGAGTGGTCTATCTGCTGCTTGGCATGAAAAAACCGGAGAATCGGACGATATACGGGAAAGAAGGTATGATTGTTGTTTCAAGCGCATGGATTCTGTGGTCATTGTTTGGGGCGCTGCCGTTTTCGCTTTCGGGAAGTATTCCGAATTATCTGGACGCTTTTTTTGAAACTGTGTCGGGATTCACGACGACGGGTTCTTCGGTGCTTCAAGACGTTGAGGCGCTGCCTCAGGGCATGCTGTTCTGGAGGAGTTTTACCCACTGGGTCGGCGGTATGGGAGTGCTGGTATTTGTAATGGTGCTTACGACGTTGGATAAGAAGAATTCTATGTATCTGATGCGTGCGGAGGTGCCGGGGCCCGAGAAGGATAAGCTGGTTCCGAAGACGATGTCGACGGCCAGAATTCTCTACGGGATATATTTCGGGATGACAGCCGTAGAAGTGGTTCTGCTGTTATTGGGCGGCATGAACCTCTTTGACAGCCTGATCTTTTCATTCGGAACGGCCGGAACCGGCGGATTCGCCAACTATGCGGCGAGCGTGGGGTATTTTGACAGTGTCTATATAGACGCCGTAATTACGGTATTCATGATATTGTTCGGGGTGAATTTTAATCTGTATTTCTTCCTGTTGATGCGGGAATTTAAACCAGTATGGAAGAATGAAGAGCTGAAGGCTTATATAGGGATTATATTGACGTCGGCGCTCATGATTACGATTAATATCAGCCATCTGTATACGGGGCCTTTGAAAGCATTCCGTTATGCAGTCTTCCAGGTGGCTTCCGTGATCACTACGACAGGGTATGCTACGGCGGACTTTGTGGAATGGCCTATGTTCTCCCAGAATATTCTGTTGTTCCTGATGATGGTCGGAGCCTGCGCCTCATCCACGGGAGGCGGAATGAAGGTGGCCCGTTTCCTGATGATGTTAAAGTGTATCAAGCGTGAGATTGTCCAGATGGTGCATCCGAAAGCAGTTCGGATTATCCGGATGAACGGGAAGAAGATGGACCAGGACGTACTGCGGGTACTGAATATCTACCTGATGGCGTATGTGCTGACTCTTGTGGGCTCCGTTATCCTGGTATCCATTGATAATATGGATTTTGGCACCACGTTTAGTTCTGTGATGGCAACGCTTAATAATATCGGCCCGGGGATCGGAATGGTTGGCCCCAATGGAAATTTCGCAGATTTTTCGGCGCTGTCAAAGCTGGTATTCTGCTGCGACATGCTGGCAGGCCGTCTGGAGATATTCCCCTTCCTGATGTTATTTACGGCGTCCGCCTGGAACCGTAAGTTTTAACTGTCTGGAAGAATCGTGAGGAACCGTAATGGGGTTTGTGACGTGTAAAAATATGAAGGAGATTATATGAGTATTAAGAAAAAATTATTGATTGTATTAGCGGCGGTTATAGCGGCGGGAGGATATTATTATGTGGCTCTGCCCGCAATTAACATCCATTCGTCGGAAACCTGGTTTTTTGTGTTGTTTCTGTTAGTGGCGCTGGCTCTTCTCTATGCGGCGCGCAAGAGATTCGGAAGAGATGAATTGAAGCGGAGTAAGGTCATGAAGTGCTTCGGCGCGGTGATCCTGGGACTGGGTGTAGTCTATCTGCTGGGCTCCTTATTTTCATCTCCGATTATCAATGCGAAGAAATACCAGAAGCTGCTTACGGTAAAGGAGGGGGAATTTACAGAGGATATAGAAGAACTCTCTTTCGACAAGATTCCGCTTCTTGACAAGGACACGGCGGAGATCTTAGGGGACCGTAAGATGGGAAGTATGGTGGACATGGTGTCCCAGTTCGAAGTGGACAGTATCTACAGCCAGATTAATTATCAGGATAATCCGGTCAGGGTATCTCCTCTCCGGTATGCGAACCTGATCAAATGGTTTACGAACCGTTCCAACGGTATCCCGGCGTATATCCGCATCAATATGGCGAACCAGACGACAGAGCTGGTGAAGCTGGAAGAGGGGATCAAGTATACGACCAGCGAACATCTGAACCGGAATATTTACCGGCACCTGCGGTTCGCGCATCCGACTTATATCTATGGTGAACTGAGTTTTGAGATAGACGAAAGAGGAGTTCCGTACTGGATCGCGCCGGTGAAGAAGTTTAATATCGGTCTTTTCGGCGGCGAGACGGTGGGGAAGGTAGTTCTGTGCAACGCGATCACCGGGGATATGAAGACTTACGGCATCAAGGATGTTCCAGAGTGGGTCGACCGTGCTTACTCGGCAGATCTGCTGGTTCAGTTGTTTGATTACTATGGTACGCTGAAGCATGGATTCTTCAACAGCGTCCTGAGCCAGAAGGATTGCCTGATGACTACGGACGGCTATAATTATCTGGCGCTGGAGGACGATGTGTGGATGTATACAGGCGTGACCTCTGTGAACGGAGATCAGTCGAACGTCGGATTCGTATTGTCGAACCAGAGGACGATGGAGACGAAGTATTACAAGGTTGAAGGTGCGACGGAAGCTTCCGCCATGTCTTCGGCGGAGGGGCAGGTACAGAATCTGAAGTACAAAGCGACATTCCCGCTGCTTCTGAATATCTCAGGCGAGCCGACTTACTTCATAGCGCTTAAGGACGACGCGGGCCTGGTGAAGAAGTATGCCATGGTAAATGTCCAGAAATACCAGATCGTGGCGATCGGGGACAGCGTAAGCCAGTGCGAGGAGAATTATCTCGAGCTGCTTTTCAGCAACGGTGTCAAGGAAGTAGAGAAAGATACCCGGGAAATCAAGAAGACGACGGGAAAGATCACGAAGATTGCCCAGGCGGTCATAGACGGAACGTCCCATTATTATATTATGGTGGAGGGTTCCGAGGATATATTCGACGTTTCGGTGGTTGATTTCATCGATGTAATCCGATGTGAAGAAGGCCAGATGGTTGTCATGGAGTATAAAGAGGATGAAAAAGCGAATCTCGTAATGTCCCTGGAGATCAAAGAAGATGCGGGCCTTAGTGGCCAGGATGCAGGGAGTCGGGAGGAAGAGACGGAAGAGGAGTAATGGGATTAAGTATACTGTTAGCAGAACAGATTGTGGTGATGTTTCTTACGATGGCGGTAGGATATGCGATCGTGAAGATCGGCTTGTTTCGGTCGGAGGACAGTAAGGTTATATCGAATATGGTGGTTTACATCTGTTCTCCCTGTATTATTGTAGATGCGTTCCAGATTGAACTGACGCAGGATAAGCTTATGGGACTTGCATTGTCGATTGTGATGGCGGCCGTGGTCCATGCAATGATGATCGGCGGGATGAAGCTGCTGGAGAAGCCGCTTCATGTGAATAGTATAGAAAAGGCTTCGGTCATTTATACAAATTCGGGATACCTGGTTGTTCCGTTGGTGGCGTCTGTCCTTGGAAATGAATGGGTATTCTATACAACGGGTTATACGATCATACAGACCATACTGTTCTGGACCCACGGCGCCGGCGTGATCAGCCGGAGGAGAGAGCGGGATTACAAAAAGATATTCCTGAATCCAAATATTATCGCGATAGGGATAGGAACGCTTCTGTTTATTACGGAACTTAGACTTCCGACGGTGATCGGAAGCTGTGTCAGGGGCTTCGGCGATATGGTTGCTTCTGCCAGCATGCTGGTGATCGGGATGGTGATCGGAAATGTGGATCTGCTGTGGGTATTCCGGCAGAAAAGGCCGTACCTCATCTGTTTTCTGCGTCTGATCGCGTTTCCGGCTGCCGCCGTATTGATTTTTATCATAGTCGGGCGGATGGGAATACACCCGGACGCGGAGTATATCCTTCTGATTGTGCTGCTGGCAGCCGTGGCGCCGGCGGCGACCATGGTTACACAGGTGGCGCAGATCTACGACATGGATTCCCGATATGCCAGTGTGATCAATGTGATGTCGGTGATTTTCTGCATAATTACCATGCCGCTTATGGCATTGTGTTTTGAGATGTTTTTGTAAATAGAAAGAGGCTGCCTGTAAATGCTTTACGGCGGCCTCTTTACCATTGGCTGTAAGTTTCAAGCTTATCCAGTATCTTTTGCTTCTGTTCTCCTTCCAGGACAGTCGGGCAATAGTCATTTTGGGAAGCGCTCGAGGAGATGGAGCAGGGAATGATATTGATCTGGTCGTCTTTTTGTACTGTTCCGTTCTGGATTGTAAATGTCTGCTGAAAGATGATCGTATCTTTGTCTGAGGGATTAGAGTTACCGCCAAAGCAAAAGTTTCCCAGACTGTAGGCGATATATTTGTCTTTATATTTCTCTATGCCCTGAAGTACATGGGGGTGATGACCGATCACTAAATCGGCGCCTTCGTCTATTGCCAGATGAGCAAGAGTCTTCTGTGTGTTGTTCGGTGTATACTCACGCTCTGCGCCCCAATGAAAATTTATGATGATAAGCTGTGCCCCGGCTTCTTTCAGCGCTGTGATGTTGTCCTTTACCTGCTGTTTTTTCTCAAGGTGTTCTGCCAGTTCATAGATTCCGGTCAGTCCCACCTTCACCCCTTTGATATCCAGAATCTTTACCCGGTCAAATCCGAAAGTAGGGATGCCGGAATCTTCTAAAGCCGTGACCGTATCGGTATAGCTCTGATCTCCGTAATCTTTGCTGTGGTTGTTTGCCAGGTTGGCGGCTTCCACGGAGCCTTTGACAAGGATGTCGGAATATTCTGCCGGTCCTTTGAAAGCATAGGTCTTATTCTGCCTCTGGTTAGATTCCGTCAGTGTTCCTTCCATATTTACAATGGAGAGGTCGTCAGATTCCAGAACAGAACGGACATTTTGAAAGAAATAATCCGGACCGTACAGATCATAGAAAGCATTGAGACTGGTAGAATGGGCAAAATTAATGTCTGTACCAAGGGTACAATCGCCGATAGAGCTGATTGTAAGAGTGACAGGTTCATTCGCTAATACAGGCTGATTCGTATTCAGCACCAATTCCTGTACTTCCACATGAGGGTTGCTGCTTTTTTTGGGTTTATCGGCAGTTTTCTTCGGTGATTCTGTTTTATGGTTTTGGATAAATTTTGCGCCTGCGGATATTGCCATACGGATTCCGGATATAAGCAGGAAGCAACAGCTCAGAAGGATGAGGGAGGATAAAACGATGCGGAGAATCTGTAATCTCCGGCGCTTTGCCCTTCTGGACTTTGCGGCCTTAATTCCGCCGGGAGTGGAATAGCGCGGTACAGAATCCCGTTTTCTTTCAGGATGTTTGTTACTTATTAACCGACGATTCTTGTGTCTTTTATGATTTCTTGTTTCATTCATCTTCTTGTACCTTAAAGCTGCTTAAAATAATGAAAGCGGATAAAACATCTGAAAATTATAATAAGGAAAAGGGGTGTATGATAAAAAAGGCAGCCCCTGATAGGCTGCCGGGTTCATCCTGTGATTAATTCAGATAACTGCAGCCGTCCGCATCAATCGAAGCCAGGTCTGCTTTTGTCGCGCTGAGACTTACGAAGAATTCGATACCGCATTCTGCAGAGATCTTTTTCAGCCTGGAAATGAAGTCAGGCATATTCTGCAGGGAGATATCTGCATGCTTCAAAAGACCATCAATAAATATACACTCGACATCATGATTGGAGCTGTACATGCCATACAAGAATCCGATGTATTCGTCAGTATTGGTAATCGAGGTGAAATCGTCCATACAGATGGTACGGATATCAAAGGCAACGCTGGCGGTGTCTCTGTGCGTCTTCTTGATAAATACAACATTTCCGTTACATTCTTTGGCTTTCTTGTTCGCCAGTTCGATCATCTGCTGTGTCTTTCCGCTGCCTTTCGGGCCAGTCAATAAATTTACCATGGTAAACCTCTCCTTTATGTATCATATTTTACTGAAATGCTCAGCTTTATCTACTTACTGTCTATTATACACTAAAGAGAGGGGAGGGACAACTAAAAATCTGACATTTATGCAAGAAAAATAGTACTTGACTTATTTTAACAATCTTCATATAATAAGTAGGAAATAGTGACGACTTGCTGAATATAAGCCTTTTCGTCTCTTTGGAGATGCAGAGGTTTTTTTATTATGATATGATAAAAAATGATTTTAAGAAAGAGAGGAGTCAGGATTATGACTAAGATACCTTATAATCATAAGGCGATCGAGAAGAAATGGCGCGAGAACTGGGAGAAGAATCCAGTGAATGTCAAGGTAGATGCAGAAGGTAAAGAACGTCAGAAATATTACTGTCTGGATATGTTCCCATATCCGTCAGGGAACGGTCTTCATGTCGGACATTGGAGAGGATACGTTATTTCTGACGTGTGGAGCAGATATAAGCTGCAGCAGGGATATTATATCATTCATCCTATGGGATGGGATGCTTTCGGGCTTCCGGCGGAGAATTACGCCATCAAGATGGGCGTACATCCTGCTATTTCCACGGCGGAGAATGTGAAGAATATCAAGAAGCAGATCAATGAGATCGCGGCTCTGTATGATTGGGACAGGGAAGTGAATACGACGGACCCGGATTTCTATAAATGGACCCAGTGGATATTCGTGAAGATGTTTAAGGAAGGGCTTGCCTACGAGAAGGAATTTCCGATTAACTGGTGTCCGTCCTGTAAGACAGGTCTTGCAAATGAAGAAGTAGTGAATGGGAAATGTGAGCGCTGCGGCGCCGAGGTCACGAAAAAGAATCTCCGTCAGTGGATGCTGAAGATCACGGCATATGCGGAGCGTCTGCTTAACGACCTTGACAAGCTGGACTGGCCTGAGAAGGTAAAGAAGATGCAGTCTGACTGGATCGGCAAATCCTACGGCGCGGAGGTGGATTTTCCGGTAGACGGACGGGAAGAGAAGATCACGGTCTATACCACAAGACCGGATACCTTGTACGGCGCGACCTTCATGGTACTGGCGCCGGAGCATGAGCTTGCCAAAAGCCTTGCTACGGAGGAGACCAGGGAGGCGGTAGAGAGATATATCTTCGAGGCGTCCATGAAGTCTAACGTAGACCGTATGCAGGATAAGGAGAAGACGGGCGTATTCACCGGAAGCTATGCGATCAACCCGTTAAACGGAGAGAAGACGCCTATCTGGCTGTCAGATTATGTACTTGCCGACTATGGTACAGGGGCAATCATGTGCGTGCCCGCCCATGACGACAGGGACTTTGAATTTGCGACGAAGTTCGGCATTCCCATCGTACAGGTTATCTCAAAAGACGGCCAGGAGATTGAGAATATGACCGAGGCTTATACGGAAGCCAGCGGGACGATGATCAATTCCGGAGAATGGAACGGAATGGAGTCTGCGGTACTTAAGAAAGAAGCGCCGCATATCATCGAAGAGAGAGGAATCGGACGTGCGACCGTGAATTATAAACTGAGGGACTGGGTATTCTCCCGTCAGCGTTACTGGGGCGAGCCAATCCCTATCGTACATTGTCCGGACTGCGGCAATGTGCCGGTGCCGGAGGAGGAGCTTCCCCTTCGCCTGCCGGAGGTAGAATCTTACGAGCCTACGGGAACCGGAGAATCACCCCTTGCGGGAATCGAGGAGTGGGTGAACTGCAAGTGTCCGGTATGCGGGAAACCTGCGAAGCGGGAGACCAATACCATGCCCCAGTGGGCGGGTTCATCCTGGTATTTCCTGCGCTATGTGGATAATCACAATGACAAGGAGCTGGTATCCAGAGAGAAGGCGGACGCCCTGCTTCCGGTAGACATGTATATCGGCGGCGTGGAGCATGCGGTACTTCACCTTCTGTATTCCCGTTTCTACACCAAGTTCCTGTGCGATATCGGCGCCATTGATTTTGACG
>CANODD010000093.1 GCA_947564705.1 uncultured Dorea sp.
CTTATGCACCTTATAGATAACGCCCGGAGCCGTCGTCACCAGATCCAGGTTATACTCTCTCTCCAGACGCTCCTGAATAATCTCCAGGTGAAGGAGTCCTAAGAACCCGCAGCGATACCCAAAACCTAACGCGATGGAAGTTTCCGGCTCAAACTGCAGCGAAGCGTCATTTAACTGCAGCTTCTCCAACGCGTCCCTGAGATCCGGATACTTCGCCCCATCTGCCGGATACATGCCGCAGTATACCATCGGATTTACTTTCTTATATCCCGGAAGAGGTTCCGCACATGGATTGGAAGCATCCGTGATGGTGTCTCCCACACGGGTGTCCTTCACATTCTTAAGGCTTGCCGTGATATAACCAACCATACCTGCGCTCAGCTCGTCACAGGGAATAAACTGCCCCGCGCCGAAATATCCCACCTCTACAACCTCTGCTTTCGCCCCGGTAGCCATCATGAGAATCGGAGTTCCCTTCTTCACAGTTCCTTCCTTGATCCTGCAGAATACGATGACACCCTTATAAGAATCATACAGAGAGTCGAAAATCAATGCTTTCAACGGCGCTTCAGGATCTCCCTCCGGCGCCGGGATCTTCTCCACGATCTGCTCCAACACCTCTTCTACGTTCAATCCTGTTTTTGCCGAGATCTGCGGGGCATCCATAGCTTCGATCCCGATCACATCCTCGATCTCCTCTATAACCCGCTCCGGCTCTGCGCTTGGAAGGTCCACCTTATTGATCACCGGCATAACATCCAGGTCATGGTCCAACGCCAGATAGACATTCGCCAGCGTCTGCGCCTCCACCCCCTGCGCCGCGTCGACCACCAGGATCGCGCCGTCGCAAGCCGCAAGGCTCCTCGACACCTCATAGTTAAAATCCACATGTCCCGGTGTATCTATCAGGTTGAAGATATACTCCTCCCCGTTCTTCGCCTGATAGACAATGCGAACCGCCTGGGCCTTGATCGTAATCCCTCTCTCCCGCTCAAGCTCCATATTATCAAGAACCTGAGACTGCATCTCACGGCTGGTCAGAAGACCCGTCATCTCAATAATCCGGTCCGCCAGCGTAGATTTTCCATGATCTATATGCGCTATAATACAAAAATTACGAATTTTACTCTGATCTGCTCCTGCCACTTCTATCGTTCCCCTTACATTTTACTATCGTCTTTCATCTCCATCTTGCTCAGTATAGAGCATACGGATCTATATCGCTTCTACGCGCTGAATTTTACAATAAATATCTCAACGCTCATCACGTCGTTTAACCGCCCGGTCTTCACCAGTTCTTCCATACCGGCGGCTTCTTCCATGATGACACGAAGTTCAGCCTTCGAAAACGTCTTGCACTGCCGCATGTATTTTCCCGCCACGAAGGGGTGAAGCTTTGCTGTCTTAGCGATCTGCGCCTTATCATATCCTCTCCCCAGCAAGTCTTTCACTTCCAGCAGCAGCCTGAACTGGCGCGCCAGAAGATACAAGATCCGCATCGGCGGCTCCTTTAACGCAAGCAGGTCATAATAGTAGTTAAGCGCCTTCTTCTGCTGCTTTGCCGCCACAGCCTCAACCATATCGAAGATCTTATTCGATATCTGCGTCGTACAGATGGCGTCTATATCTTCTACGGTGATCTCCCTGCTCTGCTTTGGAACTTCTGCTTCCCGCTCCCCGGAGTCCGCGCTGTTTCCGCCGGGAAAAGCCTCCTCCGGCAAGGTATATGTGAACAGTTTCTCCAGCTCTTTCTCCAGATTCTCCATATCTGTCCCAGACTTGGACAAAAGATAACGGATCGTAGATTCTTTAATCTGCCGGCCTTCACGCTTTACATGTCCGGCAATCCAATATATCAGCGTCTTCTCGTCCTGACGCCCCATCTCGACGATACGGCCCTTTTCCTTCACGGCCTTATACATCTTCCCCCGCTTGTCCACTTCATTTTCCACAAAGAGAAAACACGCGGTGTCCGGCATACTCTTCAGATAATCCGCCAGATCGGGCGTCGCATTCTTAAAAAAGTTGGAATTTTCCACCACGATCAGCCGCCGCTCTGCAAAAAAAGGCATCGTCTCCGCCAGGTCGATCAGCTCTGCGGGATTAATTCCCTTCCCTTCGTAATAAGCGTAATTCATCGTATCTCCGTCCGGGATCATAGCTTTCGTAAGCCGGTTCTTATACTGCTTCTTCAGATAAGCTTCTTCCCCGTACAGGAGATAGACCCTCTTAAAAGTTCCGGATTTGATATCTTCATTCAGGCTTTTCATGCACTACCTTACCATATCCCTCGTAATCTCTTCCAGTGAATGCGCGCCGCACATCGCCATCGTATCCTCTAATTCTGCGGCAAGCTTATCGGTAAGAGCTTTCACTCCTTCTGCCGCGCCGCCGTATACCGCCGTTACATAAGGACGTCCGATCAGTACGGCGTCCGCGCCGAGAGCCAGGGCCTTGAACACATCCACACCGGAACGGATACCGCCGTCTACCAGGATCTTCATATCTCCCCCGACCGCGTCCGCAATCTCTGGGAGCACCTCTGCCGTCGGCGGGCACTGGTCAAGCACACGACCGCCGTGGTTCGATACTACGATAGCCGCCGCTCCTGCTTCCTTTGCCTTCAGCGCGCCCTTCACAGTCATAATTCCTTTTAATATAAACGGTACTCCTGCATCCTCGATAATACGCTTAAGTTCCTCGGTGGATTTGCTCCCTGCCGGAGGAGTCAGATTCTTAAGGAACGGCAACCCTGCCGCGTCCACATCCATAGCGCAGGCAAAAGCTCCTGCTTCCTTTACCAACGCGAACTTTTCGGCCAATGTATTGACGTCCCACGGCTTCACGGTCGGAATTCCTCTTCCTTTCGCAGCCTTGATGGCTTTCGTGGCGCCCTCCATCACCGCCGGATTCGTCCCGTCCCCGGTAAACGCCGCGATCTCCTCGGCCGCACATGCAGATACCAGGATATCGTTGTACTCCAGGTCGTCATATTTATCCCCATAGTGAAGCTTCATCGCCCCGATGGGACCTGCAAAGACCGGCGCCCGGAATGTCTGTCCGAACAGCTTAAGCGTCAGGTCAACCGGCTTATTTTCACAGATGGTATCCATATTTACACACAGTCTCTGCCATGCGTCATAATTCTGGATCGCAACCGTTCCTGTTCCCTTTGCCCCGGGTCCCGGAATCCTGCCGCCGCACGCCTTGCCGTTGCAGACCGGACATGCCTTGCAGATATCTCCCACACAGGTTCTTGCGTTTTGTAATACTTCTTCATATGTCATCGTTCTCTTCCTCCATCTTCTCTTTTCCACTGTCAAGGCACACGCAATCCCTTCATACGTGTACACTCAGATAAACTCAGTATAATGTAGAAACTTCACTTTTACAAGACGAAAATACAAAAACCCAAAACCTGAAACCTTCAAAACACGAACCAAAACATCTGCGCTAAAATAACGAAGCCCCTTCTATATGACCGTTAAACTGCCCGGTTCCACATGACAAGCCAGGTACAATACTTTCACCCCTGCTTCCTTCGCTTCTTCAAGCGCCTCCGCGAACTCCGGATGCGTATTGATATTCGGCCGCACTTCTGTTACGCCGTCCATCTGGATCACAAAAGCAAGGGAAGCCTTGTACCCCTCCTTGACAGCCCTCGTCAATTCCCGCAGATGCTTCACGCCCCGCTCCGTCGGTGCATCTGGAAAATATCCGACGCCGGCTATCTCCAGCGTACACCCTTTGACTTCCATTAGACGACGCTCGGTCTCCCTGCCCGCAATATGACGTTCCATATAGAAATCAATTCTGGAATCTCCATAAGTATACTCCGGTATAACCTTATCAAAGCCCTGATTCGCCAGCCACTCCTTCACCACCTTATTGGGAGCCTGACTGTCAATATTAAAGATCATCCCGTTTGATTTTTTCACCGCCACCAGATCATATCTGGTCTTCCGTCCTGGTGTTCCCGGTTCCGTCAGATATACCTCGCAGCCCGGAATCAACAATTCCCTGCATCGTCCGGTATTCTTCACATGGACCCTTTCCTTACGCCCCTCGATCCCGACTTCCGCTATAAATCGATTTGGGCGGTTGTAGAAAGTGGCATAAGTGATATTCCCGTATTTCATATCAAATGATTCCTCCCCACTTGGCTCGTTACTTACGGAAAAAAACATACTCTTTCCCGGATGACAGCTCTTCTTCATAATGATAGCCGAGAAGGTCAAATTTTCTGATCTCTCCGACTCTCGTTATCCCCGCCTCCGCCATGAAGCGAACCATCTCTCCCCGGGCCATCTTTGCCTGCGTCCCTTTCTGAATCACTTTACCATCCTTCCATTCCCCGAAAATACACGTAATATAGGTATCCTCCGGCTTCAGGTATCTCTCGATACACCTGGAATATTCCCTGGAAGCAAGATTCAGGATAACGCCGTCTTCATCCCGCACTTCCCTGTATAATTTATCTCCCCAAAATTCATACAGATTCTTCGTCTTTCCCACGCAGGCCTTCGCCTGCATCTCCAGCCGGTACGGCGCCACGCCGTCCAACGGCTTCAGCACGCCGTAGAATCCGGACAAAATGCGCAGATGCCTCTGCGCATAGTCCCATTCCTTCTGTGTAAATACTTCCGGCGCCATATATTGATACTGGATTCCTTCGTAAGAAATCAGAGCCGGCGTCAGCGACTTATATAGATCCATCTCCTGAAATCTCGTATAATTCAAACCTGCAATCTTATCGTTACAGTTCCACAGCTTCTTCGCCTCTTCATATGAGAGGGTGCGGACCCACTCTGTCAGCAGCGACGTCTCTTCTAAATATACCGGAAACCCTGCCGGCAGGAATGTATCCGTATCCATATTCATTTTCTTTGCCGGGGAAATGATAATCTTCATAGAATCAAACTTCTCTTCTTTCTTATTCTGAGTCTCATTCTACCACAACAGAACCCCCATTACAAGTAACCTCCCGTCTGCGTGAGATATCCTTCCGATCCAATCTCCAATCTGCTGTACGTCGGTCTATGCGTGAAAAGAAGCAATCCCTGCAATTTCCTTCGTCCTTCTATATGCCGTCCGGTATACTCCATATAGAACCGCGCCGACAACTACCATCAGCACCGCCTCCATCAACAGCATCTTTATCTCGAATACCTCCAGGTTCATATCGTTAAACCAGGTAAGAAACAGGGAGAATACACCTACGATCCCGCACCCCGATGCCGCCGGATACGCAAATATCTTCCGAAGCTGAACCCTGATCACTCTTTCCTTATAGGCGTCGTCCGCCCCGAGCTTTCCAAGGTCTTCAAATAGCTGTCGGTTGTCTGCCGCGATGGTAATACTCCTGATATAGCTCATGATTCCCGCGGCAGCCAGCGCGATTACGGAGATATAGATACTGAGCACTACAAATACCGCTACCATCTCCATTGTCTCCGCTTTCATCAGAATCTTGGAAAATGGGGCATATTTCCACTCTCCGATCAGTTGGGTATTGTCCGGCGACATGTCGATCTCTCCGGCATAGCTGTATTCTTCTCCCGCTGCCAGGGCCAGTTCCTCTTCCCGGGCGTCATACAGTCTGTAATGATTCGAAAGCTCCGTCGCCCTTTCAATATACGCTCTTTTCCATGCATCTGCAAAATCATACGTCGCCGGACAGAGTTCTCCTTCTTTACAGGTACATCCCCTGACCTCCTGCCCTGCCGCATCGGAAACAGATCCCGCCGTATCAGAAGCAGCAGCCATATGTCCGACATCGAACAGTACATGCCTCTCCTTAAAATCATCCGTCAACCCCTCCGAGAATCTCTCATAATCTGCATCCGACAGCAGGAATAAAAACGGCTCGCCGGTCATCGCCAGATTATCGGACACCACCGTCCCCTTATACTCAGGCTTCAGGCATTCTCCCGTGACCGGATGCTCGATTTCATTCAGGCAGTCCACGCCGACCCATATCGTTTCACGAAAACCAGATGGCGTAACCGTCTGATACTCCCCCTCTTCCAAGGCGACCGAAGTTTTGGAAATCCTTGCAAAATCCGAAGCCGATATAAAAGAAGCCAGCTTCTCATACTCTACATCAAAATACCTCTTCTGGTCATCCATATCCTTCCCTGTATAACGGACGATTAATTCCAGTGAATCCGTTTCTTCATAGGATATGATCGAAACTCCGTGATCTTCTGCAAGTTTCTCTGTCTCCTCGAAACCAATCTGCCGCTCCTTCGCCGGATAATGCACGGAATAATCATAGAGAGCCTCACTTCCCTGCCGCATCGCGTCGAAATAGTACAGCATCCCCCAGAAAGCAGCCATCACCATCACAAATACCAACAGCGCGATGACGCACATATTCCGGGTGGTCTGCCTTGCGGTAAAACGCATCAGGTTTGTAGATATGATATTATTATAGTACTTCTCCGGACGCTTTCCCTTCTTAGAACGGCCCACAGCGCTTAACGTAACCAGATACAGCCCCAGGACACACAGAAGATACGTCGCCTGCCAGATTGCCGGCATACCCTGATGGAAGAGCCGGGCCGTCAACGAAGGAACCGCCATCGCCAGAAGAAGACCCGCAAGTATAAGCACCATTCCAAGTTTCCCGGTATAAGGCCCGATCTCCCGTACCATCTCCGTCTTACGGCTGGCATTCAGGATATCCATAATATCCGTCCGGCGGACAAACCGGATGCCCATGATCAGGATGGAACAAACAAGCAGAGCCGCAAAGATAAGGCCCGCAAGTATCCCTGTCATTCCGAACCGATACTGCATCTGCGACGTATTGATCACCAATATCTGAAATATCTTCCAGACCAGATACGACACGGGTACTGCCAGAAGGATTCCCAGCAAAATATATCTTAAAACCACAAAGGCCACCTCTTTCGCCAACTGCCCGGCAAGCATCTTCTTCCTTGCCCCAAGCGCCAGCATCACGCCAAATTCTCTGCTTTTCTTCCGGAAAAACAGACTGCCTCCATAGAGGGTAAAGATCAGGCAGCCCACCGTTACCACTCCCAGCAGCAGCCACATCAATTTTCTTGTGTCTCCTCCCGACGGCAGAAATTCTTGAATTGAAGGAGAGAAATACATCATTGTAAAAGAAGACACCAGAAGCACGGACAGGAATACACAAACTCCCAGCAGCCTGTATTGTTCCCGATTCTTCTTGCAAAGCTTCGCCATGATCTTACTCATTGTCATCATCGTCACCTCCCAATGTGCGGATCGTATCCAAAAGCTCATCCATGAATTCCCGCCTTGTTCTGCTCCTTCTTAATTCTCCATGTACCTGACCGTCCTTCAGGACGATTACCCTGTCGCAGAAGGATGCCGCAAAACTGTCGTGGGTAACCATGAAGATCGTCGCCCCCATCTCCTTCTTCGCCTGTAAGA
Organism: uncultured Dorea sp.; assembly: GCA_947564705.1. Taxonomy (GTDB): domain Bacteria; phylum Bacillota; class Clostridia; order Lachnospirales; family Lachnospiraceae; genus Sporofaciens. The sequence continues at coordinate 7,426 of CANODD010000093.1, forward strand.
AAGCGTCGATAACCGCTTTGCAGGACTTACTGTCCAGGTTCCCGGTGGGTTCGTCCGCCAGGATCACATATGGCTGATTCATAAGGGCCCTTGCCACCGCGGTACGCTGCTTCTCCCCTCCGGATATCTCGGCCGGATATTTTTCCATAATCTTCTCAATACCGAAGAGCCGGCAGATATTCCTCGCCTTCTCTTCCATCTGCGCTATCGGCCGGTGAGCGATGATCTGGGGAAGACAGATATTCTCAAAGACGCTCAGTCCGTCCAAAAGCATGAAATCCTGGAACACAAATCCCATCCGACGGTTGCGTACCTCTGCAAGCTCCTCTCCGTTAAGGTTCGAGATATCGCTGTCCGCCAGAAGGATCTCCCCCTGTTCATGCGGAATAAACCGGGAAATACAGTTAAGAAGCGTCGTCTTTCCCGAACCCGACGGACCCATAACGGCTACGAACTCACCTTTTCCAACCTCAAGGGAAACATCCTTCAATACCGGATATATCTGATCTCCTGACGAATAACTTTTCGATAAATGCTTTACCTGCAACATGATTCATACCTCCTGTAACTTATGTCCTTTTGTTTCATCTGACACTTTATAGTTTAGAGGAACCGGCGGTAAAATACATCTCGGCAAACGTCAAATTTGACATGGATTTTGTAAAGTTTGATCGTAACAGTTCAGCCTGCAGCCTCACTGTTATGATTGATCCGCAGACCTATCTGCTAGCCGTCTACAGCCGTCTGCTTTTCCTGCCGCTTAATCACGACTTACTTACTATTTACAAAAAAGAAATTTTTTCTTATAATATCTTTATTATAATATCTTTGTTATGATTCAGAACAGCAGACGGAAGGAAGTTTTCATATGGTCCATATAGGAATCTGCGACGACGAGGCGCCCATGCGCAAAGCCCTGCGCGTTCCCTTAGAACAGAAGCTGCAGCTTCTCGGAGAAGAATACCGGCTTTCTGAGTACGACTCGGGCGAAGCGCTGATCAACCGCCCGGAAGCCGAGACCTTAGATATCTTATTTCTGGATATTGAGATGAAGAGATTAAACGGCATGGATACTGCCAGAAGCTTAAGGAAGCGAGACGCACACACGATCCTGATCTTTGTGACGGCGTATCCTGACTTTGTATTCCAGGGATATGAAGTCCACGCCTTTCATTATATCCTGAAGCCTTACGACGAGCATAAGATTCAAAACGTCCTGGAACAGGCGCTTACAGAGCTTGGCAAAAGCCGGGAACAATACTTTACTTTGGAGCAGAAATCGGGACTCTTAAGGATTCCCTTAAAGAAGATCCTCGCCTTTTCCAGCGATAAGAGGAAGGTCGTCCTCTCCCTGACGGACGGAGACACGCTGGATTTCTACGGGAAACTGGACACGGTGGAGGGCGGACTTCCGGATTATTTCATCCGCTGCCATAACCGCCATCTGGTGAACTTAAACTATGTAACCGCCGTTGAAAAAGACGGCTGTGCCTGCGGGACGCTTCATCTCCCCGTAAGCCGCGCCTACCGGCAGTCCCTGGAGATCGCCTTCGCGCGTCTTCTGCTCAATTAACAAAAAATACCTTCCTGTTTCGTACGGAACAGTTTTTGCATCAGGAGAATACATATGGACTTGACGACAATCATCACTTATATCGGAAACTTATCGTATTTTGCAGAAGGATTCTTCCTTTACCGAATTCTCTCCCACTTCGCCAAAAAAAGAGAGGGGAAAGTATGGAGCGTAATCGTCTATCTTTCCTGCACGATAATCTCCACTTTGGTTATATTTCCCAACGATCTTTTTAACGTAACGACAGATCTGATCTGGTTCACCGTCCTGATGCTTCTGGCATTCCAGGGAAGCATCTGGCAGAGGCTGGCTGCCGTTGCAGTCCTCTATCCCCTGACCGTCAGTCAGAACTTTCTTGTTATGGATATGTTCGGGGTAATCGGACACTGGATCGGATGGTCGCCCGCCCTTGATATTGCCTGTATGATCGCCGATCCCCTCCTGCACCTTTTGATCTGGTACGGTATCTACAGAGTATTTACAAGGCATC
>CANODD010000094.1 GCA_947564705.1 uncultured Dorea sp.
TGAATATAAAGAGGAGCCCTTTATGCGGGCGCAATTTTGAGTATTTCAGCGAGGACCCGTTTCTTACGAAGAAGATGGCAGCGGCCTATATTCAGGGAGTTCAGAACTGGGATGTGGCGGCGTGTGTGAAGCATTTTGCCGCCAATAACCAGGAGACGCAGCGGTTGTGGGTGGATGTGAAGATTGATGAAAAGGCCCTTCGGGAAATCTATCTTCCGGCGTTTTATGAGGCGGTTAAGGAAGGAAATTCCTATACGATTATGGGGGCGTACAACAAGATCTATGGAGAGCATTGCTGTCAGAGTGATTTCCTGCTGAATGAGATCCTCAGAAAAGAATGGGGATATGACGGAGTCGTGATCTCAGACTGGGGCGGCGTCCATGATACGGCGGCAGCGGCGAATTCCGGGCTTGATATCGAGATGTCGGTAACGGATAATTTTGATGAATATTATATGGCAGAGCCGTTGAAGAAGATGATGGAAGAAGGGAAGATCTCCGAGAAGGTGGTCGATGAGAAAGTAATCCGTATTCTGATGCTGATGAAACGACTCCATATGTTGGACGGAGAGAGAAAGAGAGGCGCATACAATACGCCGGAACACCGGCAGGCAGCGCTTGACGTGGCGCGGGAATCCGTAGTACTTTTGAAAAATTCTAAGGGAAAGCTGCCCCTTTCGCCGGAGAACACAAAGGAGATTCTTGTTATCGGTGAGAACGCGGATCTAATGCATGCCCAAGGCGGCGGAAGCGCCGAGATCAAGGCCTTATATGAGATCACTCCGCTAATGGGGATGAAGATGCTGCTTGGCGGAAATGCAAAGGTAACTTATGTAAAAGGGTATTGCCAGGATTCCAGGGAAGAAAATAAGGACAGGAACTGGCAGGCAGACAGCCTTGAAAACGGCGGAGGAGAGATTGAGAGCGTAAATCAGGCAGATGAAGCGCTTACACTGTATCGGAGGCTGCTTCGGGAAGAAGCGGTGATGAAGGCAAAGAAATTTGAACAGGTGATTTTCATCGGCGGACTGAACCATGAACAGGACTGTGAAGGGAATGACCGTGCAGATATGAAGCTCCCCTATGAACAGGATCAGCTAATTGAAGAGCTGCTGGAGGCAAATCCGGATACGGTCGTTGTGATGGTTGGAGGAAGCCCGGTGGAAATGGGCAGATGGATTGACCGTGCGGACAGCGTGGTCTGGAGCTGGTATGCGGGGATGGAGGGCGGAAGAGCGCTTGCGGAAGTGCTGTTTGGCAGGACGAATCCGTCAGGGAAGCTGCCGGAGAGCTTTTACAAGACCCATACGGATTGTTCGGCACATGCATGGGGGAATTTCGCGGAAAAGGATATGGCAGATTATGCGGAGGGAGTTTTTGTAGGGTACCGTTATCTGGAGGCATATCATGTAGAGCCGGAATTCTGCTTTGGCCATGGACTGTCCTATACTTCTTTCGCGTATGAGCCGGCGGAACTGATAAAGGAGAATGGGAAGGTATATGCGGAGTGTCAGATTGTCAATACCGGGGAGATGGACGGAAAAGAGACTGTCCAGGTTTATTTGGGCCCAAAGGAGAGGACCGAAGATGAACCGGTACGGCAGTTAAAGGGATTTGAGAAAATCTTTTTGAAGTCCGGCGAGAAAAAGAAACTTCGGATTGAGATAGAGGATTATTCTGAAAATCAGAATGTCTGGATAGGAGGTTCCCTGAAAGATTTAAGGATGTGTGCGGGAGATTAAGGAGAAAAAGTATGGCTTATGGAAAAAATGTAAAGGGAATTCTTTATGGCGGCGACTATAACCCAGAGCAATGGCCGCAGGAAGTGTGGGACGAAGATATACGATTCATGAAAAAGGCACATATCAATATCGTAACTCTCAACACGTTTAGCTGGGCGGCATTACAGCCATCGGAAGACAGCTATTGTTTTGATAAATTAGATCATATTATGGATTTGGTAAGAGAAAATGGATTGAAGGTGTGCATGGCAACTTCGACAGGTGCGCATCCGGCATGGATGGCGAAGAGACATCCGGATATCCTGCGTACTGATATGAAGGGAATAAAAAGAAAATTCGGAGGCCGCCATAATTCCTGTCCCAATAGTCCCTCTTATCGGAAGTATGCGGCAAGGTTGGCAGGACTGCTTGCAAAAAGATATAAGGGTTATGAAAATATTATAGCTTGGCATGTGTCAAATGAGTTCGGCGGGGAATGTTATTGTGAGAATTGTGAACGGGCTTTCCGTAATTGGCTGAAACAGAGGTTTGGAACCGTTGAGGAAATGAACCGGGTTTTTCATACGGCATTTTGGGGGCATACATTTTATGACTGGGATGAAGTGGTGCTTCCCAATCTTCAAAGTGAACATTTTCTGGCTGACGGTGAGGACAGAACCATGTTTCAGGGAATCACGCTGGAATACCGAAGGTTCATGTCTGAGAGCATGTTGGAGTGTTTCCGTATGGAGTATCAGGAGATAAAAAAGGAAATGCCGGATACCCCGGTTACGACAAATCTTATGGGATTTTATAAACTATTGGATTATCAGAGGTGGGCAAAGGATATGGATTTTATATCCTGGGACAGTTATCCGGAGCCGGGCGATACTCCTGCCGAGACGGCTTTACAGCATGACCTGATGAGAGGGATTAAAAAGCAGAGGTCTTTTGTGCTTATGGAGCAGACGCCCAGCGTGACCAACTGGCAGCCGTATAACCGGTTGAAACGTCCCGGAGATATGCGGCTTTACAGCTATCAGGCGGCGGCGCATGGAGCGGATGCGATCCAGTTTTTTCAGATACGGAGGTCAATCGGGGCATGTGAGAAATTTCACGGGGCTGTCATTGACCATGCGGGCAGGGATGATACAAGAGTATTTCGGGAGGTGGAGCAGCTCGGCGGAGAATTAGAGAAACTGGGCGATGTATTTTTGGAAGGGCGTACTCCGGCAGAGACGGCTATATTCTTTGACTGGGATAACTGGTGGGCATTGGAATATTCGGCAGGACCGAGTATCCGTATGAAATATCTGGATGCGGTCAAGGATTATTATACGGCGGTATATGAGCACAACGTTCCTGTCGATATCATAGGTATGGATGATGAATTCGATTCTTACAAGGTCATTATCGCACCGCTGCTCTATATGACGAAGCCCGGTATTGATGAGAGAATCCGTAAATTTGTGAATAACGGAGGGATATTCGTTACTACATATTTCAGTGGAATTGTAGATGAGCATGATCTGGTTATTCAGGGCGGTTATCCTGGCAGGCTGAGAGATATCCTTGGCATCTGGGTAGAAGAAAATGACGCCCTTCCTGATGGAGAGGAAAACAGTTTTGTTTATAAGGGGAATCTGTATCCTGCAGGGATACTCTGTGATTTGATGTATTTAGAAGGCGCGGAAGCTTTAAGTGTTTATGAAAAAGATTTTTATCAGGAAATGCCGGTTATTACGAGAAACAGGCTAGGACGGGGATGTGCATATTATGTGGGGACGCGTTCAAACAGCGAATTTTATCATAAATTTGTGGAGGATATTTTTATAGAAGCAAAGATTGAAGGAGCTATGATCACTGCGAGAGGAGTGGAAGCAACAATACGGGTTAGAGGAGGCAAAGAAATTCTCTTTTTAATGAACCACAATAAAGAAGGTGAGCGGGTTACTTTAAATGCTGCTTATAGAGATTTGCTGAACGGTAAGGAATATCAGGCAGGAAATTCTATAGATATAGGAGGAAGAGGAGTATTTGTGCTGTTAAGACAGACGGAGAAAATATGAGATTGATGAAAAGGAAATAAAATTTGTACAGGGTTTTAGAAAACGCGGAGCAGAATTTGTCGTAGATATCTGCTCCGTGTATTATATGTGTAAGTAGATATATTAAATTAATCACAGATGCCTCATTATGAAGAATTACAAAAGAATTACAAAAAATTTTCTATGATTAAGAAGTCTTAAGTCAGCCCTTCATCGTTAATACACTATGCTTGATTTGTATCAGCAAAAGTACCAGACTGACGCCCAGCACAATGTGCCCGATCCCGGCGATGCCAGAGATTGCCGCACTTGTACTGGAAGAAAGCGTGGTCCCAAGTACCTGAGTCACGCCCCGTACCACAAGCATTATGGCTGTCAGATTCAGACCAATATGATAGGCAGTCAGTACCCGCCGTGTCTTTGTACTCGTGAAGGAAAAATTCTTTTCTAACAGCAGTAACAGCAGGAAAAAAATCATACCCAGCAGGAAGTAGTGGGGGTGTACCGCTTTAAGGGTTGTTTGGGCCGTAAAGTCATTGAATTTGGTAAACTCCCGATAAAATACGCCGCCGCCCATTGCAAGAATAGCGTACAGCAGAGCCGTGTTTATGTATCGTTTCATACATACTCCTCCTTTTACTTTCATTCATCTTTCATAGCAAAATATCCAATCTTTATTCTGAAAACTGTTGCATTTTAAGCAGGAACTTCTCAACTGCTTTTGGGAATATCTGATACTTTTTCCAGATAATATGCATGCTCTCGCAAAGTTCTGGCGTTAACGGCCGGAAGCATAGGCTGCTATCCTCTGTAATATTGATAATTTTATCGAAACACAGGGCATATCCCATTCCGTCTTTTACCATAAGGGAACCATTGAATAAAAGGTTGTAAGTTCCGACAATGTTCAACTCATCATAATTTTTTCCAAGCCATTTAATCAAGGAAGATTTACTTGACCGCTGGCGGGAGAGAATCAGCGGTTTGTCCTGCAGATCTTCCGATGAAATAAATTCTTTCACGGCTAAATCGGCATCACAGCGCATCAGGACTCCCCAGGTATCTTTATATGGAACTTCCAGTGTATGGTATTTGCCGGTATCTACATCACCGAATACCAGACCGAAATCAATTAACCCGCGGTCAAGGTTTTCAAGCACGCTTGCGCTGTCTCCGCTTATGATGTGGAAATGGACATCTGGAAAATCCTCCTGCAGTGCCCTGGCAGTCTTTGTGAGAAAGCGCACACCGTCTGTTTCACCGGCGCCAACCGTAACGTCTCCGGCAATATAGTCATTGGACAATGTGATTTCGTTCTCTGTTTTTCTTACCAGTTCTATGATTTCTTCCGCTCTTTTGCGGAGAATGCTTCCTTCATCAGTTAGAGTAATCCGGCGGTTTCCGCGGATGAGCAGCTGTTTCCCCAGTTCTTCTTCCATTTCCCTTAACTGGCGCGAGAGCGTGGGTTGGGATAAATGGAGCGCTTCAGCGGCTCCGGAAATGCTTTGTTCCCTTGTAACAGCAAGGAAATATTGCAGAACACGTAATTCCATATCATTCACCTCGGGTATACTTTTCGCGTGGGCGTGAAACGCATCATCTTTTGACACATATATTGTAACATATTTTTGATATGCCTATCAAGTATGGAAGCATATCCGATATAAGTATTTGTTAATAACAGATAATAAAGTTAGAATAAATCTGTAAATACAAATATATAAGCTTATTTTGGCTGATAGGGAAGGAGTGAGAAACGTGGCAGCGGAAATGGTAATTGAAAATTTGAAGGACGCGGGCTGCAATAAATCAACGATAGAAAAATTTATGGATTGCGCCGGGAATAACAGAAAAGAGCGGCAATTGGAGATATTGGAAAAGCAGCGAAAAGATCTTTTAAAACGAATCCATAAAGATGAAAAGAGAATTTCTTGTTTAGACTATCTTATTTATCAGATAAATCGAGATTATTTAAATCTCAGTGAAGATGTGTGACTTTGTTTATAAAGATATTTAGAAGCTACAATTTTTATAAAGGCAATATTATAAAAAATTATAAAAAAGAAAAGGGGATTTTATTATGGAAGTAATTAAAAACAGAACATTTGACGAAGAACGGGCATTATATGGAAGCAAGGGAATTTTTGTAAAGGATTGTGCATTTGACGGTCCTGCGGACGGCGAGAGCGCGTTCAAGGAGGCGCAGGACATTCGGGTAGAAAATGTTTTTTTCAATCTCCGTTATCCGTTCTGGCATGACGACAGGGTGAAGATTGAGGGAGCAGAGCTGACGGAGCTTTGCCGGGCGGCAATCTGGTATACGAACGATGTGGAGATCAGGAACAGTAAGCTCCACGGGATTAAAGCGCTCCGGGAATGTTCCAGAGTTAAGATGGATGGATGCGATATCATTTCACCGGAGTTCGGCTGGTCAACCAGAGAGATCGAGATGAAAAATTCTTGTGTCTGCGGTGAATATTTTATGATGCGTTCAAGCCAGCTGCATTTTGATAACGTAAGCCTTAAGGGCAAATATTCTTTCCAGTACAATGAAGACTGCGTGTTTGAAAACTGTAATTTTGATACCAAAGACGCTCTCTGGCACGCGAAGAATGTAGTAGTGAGAAACAGTGTGGTGAAGGGGGAATATCTGGCATGGTATAGTGAAAATGTGACATTTGAGAATTGTAAGATCATCGGCACACAGCCGCTATGCTATTGTAAGAATCTGAAGCTGATCAACTGCCAGATGGAAGGCTGTGATCTGAGCTTTGAAAAATCAGAAGTAGAGGCGACCCTTACCGCGCCCATTGACAGCATTAAAAATCCTTCCGGCGGACATATTTACGTGCCGTCTGTCGGGGAGATCATTATGGATGATGAGAATGCAAGAGGGGAGATCCTGACTACAAAAGCGGAATGTGCGTAGGAGACGGGCAAAGATGAAAAAAATAAAGTGCTTTGTCTTGTTAACCGCACTGGCAGTCTCGTTGGCGGGATGCGGCAGGGACAGTGATGGACCGGCAGATATAATATTAGAAGAGGAACAGGCAGAGGTCGAAAGTACAGAAGATATGGAAGGCGCTGCTGACGGGAGTGTAGAAGGCGAGGAAAACGGAATGTATATTACCGTGGGAAATATAACGATGACGATGATATTGGCTGATAATGCTTCGGCAGAGGCGTTCCGGGAATTGGCTTCGGCAGGGTCGTTTACGGTAGAGACAAGTAAATATGGTGGTTTTGAACAGGTGGGGGTTCTGGGGAAAAGATTACCTGCTGATGATGAACAGATTACGGCAGAACCTGGGGACGTTATGCTTTATCAAGGAAATTCTGTGACGATTTTTTATGGTACGAATTCGTGGAGCTATACAAGACTTGGAAAAATAATAGATATGAACCAGGAAGAGTTGAAAGAAGTGTTTGGAAAAGGAGATATTACGGTGACATTTTCCTTAGAAGAGTAAAAAGGGGCTTACATCTGCCGTCTGAGAATGCCGTTTGTTCTCCTTGTAAATTATTTCTTTTGGTTTATAATAATGCCTGTAATATATTTTTTAAGGAGACCAGCTATGAAGATTCTGATACTGTCAGATACCCATGGATTACTGCGTCCGAAGGTTCGGAAAATGCTTGGAGATTGTGACGCGGTTATCCATTGCGGCGATTATCATACACAGAAAATAGTAGATGAGATCAGAGATTCTGTTTCCGTGGATACTCAGATATTTCTGGTAAGGGGAAATAATGACGGAAGATGGGCAGCATCGTTGCCGGAGCATCTGGAATTTGTTTTGGGGAATGTGAAGTTCTGCGCAGTTCATGATAAGGCAGATCTGCCGGAGGAACCGGGGGATTGCCGGGTGCTTCTTTATGGACATTCGCACAGATATACGGAAGAATGGAGAGACGGAAGACTCTGGCTGAATCCGGGGAGCTGCGGAAGAAGGAGGTTCCGGCTGGGTATTACAATGGCGGTTCTGTATCTGGAGGATGGGAAGATATCTGTAGAGAGAATGGATATTTCGGATGAAAAGGGTTCTGATATTATCCGCAAGGATGTGAAAGGGAGCGCGCCGATGGATCTGCCGGCAGATCTGTGCAAATTGGTCCGGAATATCATGAAGAGAATGGATAAGGGATATAAGGTCGACAGAATAAGCAGGGAGCTTGGAGTAGGGCAGGATTTTGTAGAGGATATCTGCCGTATCCGTGTGACGCATCCGGGAATCAGTGCGGAAGGGATTGTGAATAAGATAGAGGTAAACCGATCCTCAGACAAACGGTCGAGCCACTGTGCATACACGCTCCATTCATACAGTAGGAGGGAGTGAGCTGTCAATGGCTCAAAATTCTGCAGTCAGTCTATCTCTTGACGGCAGAACGGGATGGAATTCATGAATTTCCGGTACATGACATATACGGCCATGGATGAGGAGGCGGGACTGTGGGCCAGATAGAAAGATATGAGAAACAGGGAGGGGAGCCGTATTTTGTGACTGCCCCACCTCTCGATTAATAGATTATATATCTACTTCATTTTTTCTTGACATTCGCTGCATTCTCTGTCATGAATGGAAATAATACCGCCGCATTGAGGGCAGGTATATTTTTCTTTTTGCTGTTCCATGAAATGTTCTAAACCATGTGCCTGCACATAACGGCAGTTTTCTATAAGGCTTACCTGATACCGTTTGTTATAGCTTTTCTCCAGGTTTTTCACTGATTTGCATGGAAATTCAGAACATTCAAAGCAAAAGGAGAGGGCTTTTTCTCTGATACAATCTTTTATTCTGCACTTGCGGCAATGTACGGGTTTTCCTATATCATGATTCAAACAGCCGGCACAGGGCTTTTTGTGATAACAATGCTTGTAACAGACTTTGCAGTTCATTCCGCAAGGGGCAAACATTCTTGTATCAATATTTTCTTTCGGCATCTTCATAATGGTTTGCTCCTTCCAGGATCAGAAGTTAAATCCTCTTTCGAATATTCCATTCTTACCTCCGTCATTTCAGGCCGTAAAAATTCTCTCACGATCAATCCATTGCTTTTATTCCTTTTTCTGATAATTCTTTGAGATTTTCAAGCATACGGTTTATCACTTCCGAAGGATGTCCCTCCCATTTCGTTACTTCCGCGATAATTTTTAACGGTTGCTTTGTTCTATAAGATTTCGTGGGATTTCCAGGAAATTTTTTATCTGTAAGGTTTGGATCGTCTTCAAAATCTCCGGTTGGTTCAACAACGTATATCCGCTCCCCGCCGTCTCCTTCTGCCAACTCTGCACCCCAAATTGCTGCATCCAGTGTTCCGGCAAAATAAACGTATCCTGATTTCCTGGTATCGCTATAATTTTTTCTCATTCCTGTAACAAGGAAATCACCTATGTTTAAATCAGCTTTCGTTCCATGAAAAAATGAACCTGGACTAAATATAATCTTATCGCTCATGCTCCGCTCTCCTTTACTAAATTCGATTGTCATACAATTAATGAATAAATGGAAATTTATTTATGGATATACATTCTTGTCGTATTAGATTCATCATCCGCTTGAACCATACATAAAAACTCCCAGCCGTATCTTTCATAGAAATTTGTATGGTCTGTAATCAAATAGATGGGGGTTATCCCTTTGGACCTCATATCCTTTACAACTATATCAAGTAATTGTCCGGCAATTCCTTGAGAACGATATTCCATTTCTGTATAT
>CANODD010000095.1 GCA_947564705.1 uncultured Dorea sp.
CAAAATTGATAAAAGGTAAGAAATAAGTTATTTTGAGAGATTAAAAATAAATATGGAGAGCAGGAGGCTGGGAGATATGCTTGAGAGTGCGGATTATCTGCATCAGGCGGTAATCCCGGAGATACCGGATTGTCTGCTGTGCGCAGATCCTCTCCGGTTACAGCAGGTATTCGACAATATATTCGCAAATTCTTATAAATACGCAGGCACGAAGATAGAGGTGAAGATATGCCGGGAAGGACGCCGGCTGAATGTCCATATCCAGGATTATGGCAAAGGAGTCAGAGAGGAAGAACTGCCGCTTCTGAAGGAGAAATTCAGGAGAGGAAGTAATGCAGAACATATAGAAGGGGCGGGGCTTGGACTCTATATCTCGGATTATTTTATGAGAGAGATGGGCGGTGAACTTAAGATACGGAACGGAGAAGAGGGATTTGAAGTGACGGCAGGCATCTCCTTGAGCGGAGATATTTAAGGGTTATTTAAGGATTGTCTAAAGACATCTAAGAATTGAAATAATAGAATAGAACGTGCAGCGGACAGATGATATTTTGAAAATGGGAGGTTTGACATGAAGAAGATATTGTTGAAAACAGAGAATCTGAGCAAATCCTTCTCAAGCGGAGGAAATTTGCAGCACGTTCTTAAAAATATTGACCTGGAGTTGTACCAGGGGGATTTTACTGTGATTATGGGGGCGAGCGGGGCGGGAAAATCCACGCTCCTGTATGCATTGTCCGGAATGGATACACCGTCTCTCGGGACGATAACTTTTGGGGAGCGCAGGATCTCCAGTCTTAGTCAGGATGAACTTGCCGTATTCCGGCGGGATCATTGCGGATTCGTATTTCAGCAGATCTATCTGATAGACGGGATGTCTGTTATGGATAATGTATTGTCGGCGGGCCTGCTGACAGACAGGGATAGGAAATCGGTTATTTTAAGGGCGAAGGAATTATTTTCCGATGTGGACATTTCCGAGGAGACACAGAATAAGTTCCCGACACAGATCTCGGGCGGGGAAGCCCAGAGGGTGGGTATGGTTCGTGCTCTGATAAACAGTCCGGAGATCTTATTCGCAGACGAGCCTACGGGTGCGCTTAATTCAAAGACCGGGCTGGATGTGCTTGATACGCTTACAAGGTTCAACGAGAAGGGACAGAGTATCGTAATGGTGACGCACGATATGCGGTCCGCCAGGCGGGGCAGCCGTATCCTGTACCTGAAGGACGGCATGATCCTGGGAGAGTGTGATCTCGGGAAATATGCGGTGCATAACGATTCGGCAAGGCAGGAGAAGCTGGCTTCCTTCCTGGCGGAAATGGGGTGGTAGATATGAGGAAAAGTATTCTTCTTGCCCGTTCCAATCTGCGGAGGGCAAAAGGCCAGACAGCAGCCATCATCGTACTGATATTTCTTGCCGCTCTTATGCTGAATCTGTGGCTTATGCTGTCCATGGATTACAGGCAGAATTTCAGGAGGTGTCATGACAGGCTGAACGCGGAGCACGTGACCATGGCAATTGACGGCGACACAAGTGAAATGCGTAAATTTGTCACAGATACTTTGAAGGCAGATAAGCGTACGGCAGAGTTCTTCCTGGATTCCGTCCTGCATATGGTGGGAACATTCGAATATAACGGCGGAGAGATGAATTCGGAGTTTATCTTCATGGAGAAGGAGGACGCCCTAAACCGGAAGATCGGAAAGATTGAGATTGTCGAGGAGAGCAGTTATACGAGGGGAATCTATATGCCGGTTCTGTATCGGTCAGACGATATCGCGGTGGGGAAGACGATGGAACTTTCTATTGGGAGCAGAAAGATGTCTTATACGGTGTGCGGATTCTTCAACAGCGCCATGATGGGTTCTCATAATTGCAGTATGTGCGGGGTGCTTTTGACAGAAGATTGTTACCAGGAGCTTGAGGAAGCAGGCTATGCTCCCAGGGCGGCGCTGTGTTCTATAAGGCTTCATGACAGAGAAGGAAGCGAGGATTACGATGCGATGCTTAAAGACGCCGTTTCCGCCCGTTATCCTGCCGCGCGTACTGCAAGCAATACTTATGCGATGGTATCTCAATCCCGGTATATATCCCAGATGATCTGTTCGGGAATTATGAGCGCGATGGCTTGTTTTATACTTATCATTGCCCTTGTGGTAATTGCGTCCAATATCATCAATTATATTCAGGAGAATATGAAGAATCTTGGAGCGCTCAAAGCAGTGGGCTATACGAGCAGGCAGCTTATCAGCTCCCTGCAGATGCAGTTTACGGGGATAGCCCTGGTGGTCGCGTGGATGGGCGCCGGTGTGTCGTATGTATTGTTTCCCTATATTAATGAGATGATGATCTCACAGACAGGCATTCCTTATGAGGTCCGTTTTTTGCCGGTACCGTTCTTCCTGACGCTGGCAGTCCTGGGAGGGACGGTCTCTGGTGTTGTATGGATGTCCTCCCGCAGGATCAGGAATGTAGAGCCTATCGTCGCACTCAGGCAGGGGATTCAGACTCACACCTTCAAGCAGAATCATGTTCCCCTCGACAGGACGCGGACGCCGCTGAATCTCGCGCTGGCTTTGAAGACGACGATGTCCGGCGTGAAACATAATGTGACGATCTGTATCACGATGCTTGTACTGTCTCTTGTCGCCGTGTTCTCAGGACTGATGGTCAGGAATATGATCATGGATTCGGCGCCTTTCCTGGATATGATCGTAGGGGAGATCGCGGATAGTTGTATCAATGTTCAGGCAGAAGCCGAGGAAGGATTCCTGAAGGAAATGAATACGGACGAGCGGGTGCAGAAGATATATCTCTATCATAGTCTTCAGGTGACGCATGCCGGCGGCGATGTATTGGTGGCGACTCTTACGGATGATTTTTCCAAAGTGAATAACCAGAAAGTGATGATCGAGGGAAGGTTCCCCAAATACGATAATGAGATCGCCGTCGCAGCCAAGTACGCGGCGGAGAAGAAGCTTAAGACCGGAGATGAGATAAAGCTTACGGCAGGCGGAAAACAAGGCGCCTATATCATATCCGGATTTGTACAGATTTCGAACAATCTGGGGAAAGACTGCCTGTTTACACGGGAAGGTTATGAACGTCTGGGAGAACTTGAGAATACGAGTTATTATCTGGATCTGGCGGATGATACGGATATAGAAGCCTTTAATTCGGAGGTAAAAGAAAGGTTCGGCGACAATGTAAATGCGACGATTGATATCAACGCGACGGTTCAAAGCGGCTCGGCGGTCTATGTCTCACTGATGAAGATTATCGTCATGGCGGTACTCGTATTGAGTGTGCTTGTGATTACTTTTGTGCTGTATCTGCTGGTGCGTACGATGGTGAGCAATAAGAAGCGAGACTATGGGATACTGAAAGCGCTTGGTTTTACGACGGGCCAGTTAATCTGTCAGACGGCGCTGTCCTTCATGCCGGCAGTGATCCTCTCGACCATTGGGGGAGTGACCGTATGCAGCTTCATCATTAATCCGCTGACTGCCTTGTTCCTCAGGAATATCGGGATCGTGAAAAGTACTTTTACGGTTCCGGTCTGGTATAATATCCTGGCAGGTATGGGGATGATCCTGTCGGCATTCTTGATCGCGTGCCTGTTATCCCTGAAAATAAAAAAGATAACGCCGAGGGCGCTGCTGGCGGGAGAGTAGGATACGGCTGATGAGGAAATTTCACAGGAGGGAACGTATGAACATAAGAAGCTCGTCTCCGCTGGTTAATTCCTTATCAGCAGCGCTTGCCGCATCCGGGCAGGGGCGCTTCCGGTGATTCAGCCAGAGTGTGCGCCATCCTGCTTGGGACGCGCCTGCGATATCCGATTCATATGTGTCGCCGATATACCAGGTGTGTTCCGGCAGAAAGTCCATACTCTCGCCGACAGCCGTGAAAGCATGAACATCCGGCTTGTGGTAACCGATATCTCCGGAAATAAAGATCTGTTCCGGCAGAAACCATCTCTGCAGGTTCAGCGCTTCCACTTTGCGCCATTGCCCTTCATGATTGCCGTTGGTTAACGCGGCGATGGGAATCCCTTCTTCCTTACAGTAATCGAGTACATCCTTCATAAAGTCAAACATTGTAATCACCGTCTGTCCGAAGCGGTATTCTGTCTCGAAACGACCGCTCTCTTCCCGTGTGATCTCAAGCCCCGCATCCCGGTAAGTCATGCGCAGTCTCTCATGGAAAGAATCTTCTCTGCGAATCTTCCCTTCTTTCTCCTGTGCCAATATAATATCGGAGTAGACTCTGGACTTTTGGAATAATTCCGTACTGTCCATGCTGACTCTTCCGGCGAAGGATTTTTCATGGGCTTTCTTGAAAGGCTCCATCAGGTCGTACATAGTATCGTCTATATCGAATACAAGATTTACTGGTCTGAAAAGGGGGATACCGTCCATTGCTAACGCCTCCTATATGGTATGGATTTCCGCAATTGTAAAAGGTTCGTTGAGTGATAATGCGGTGTGTGAATAAAACAGCTGCCTATATTCTAGCATAGATTGTGTTCAAAATACAGGGAGATTCTTTTTAAAATGTGGGCTGAAAAATCGAAGGTTTTATAAATCTTGGATATCTTGATGAAAAGTATTTGGCTGTGGTATAATAAATACCAATATCTTACAGTTATGGTTATGGAAGCCAGGAAGAGAGGGGAGGTAAAGTGTCATGCGGAAAAGAGTGTCGTTGAATTGGCTTCTTGACAATCTGTGCCGTTCATTTCCGGGTATTACCTACGAGCAGCAGTGCCGGCGCATCCTGGATTTCATATCGGAAGGCAAGATTGTGCCGTTGAAAGCGTCCGGTACCAACGGAAAGCATCCGGCGCTCTACCGTGAATATTGGCTGGTGGTGCCGGAGAAAGATTACCGCGTATATGAAGAGGAGTTAAAGTACCGCATTCATCCTTCTATATCTATTGATTATTATCTGTCACACCTTAAGAATTATGAGCAGGAACGGACATGGGTCCTGATGTTGAGCGAGTACCTGAAGAAAAGCAGAGAAAGACTGGACGACCAGGAATCTGTGAATGAACGGAGTTTTGAGATCTGGCATCGGGAGAAATTCCTGAGCCGCGAGCAGGGCAGGCGTATTCTGAAGCATTGTGGATTGAACTGGGAGTTCCTGAACATCTACCGGACGACGGAGCCCCTTGCGTATTATTCCCACACAAGACAGGTGCCTCAGAATATGTTGATTCTGGAGAATAAGGATACATTTTACAGTATGAGACGGCATTTGCTTAAGGGAAACGACAGCATTCTCGGAATGAAGGTCGGAACCCTGATCTATGGGGCGGGGAAAGGTATCTATAAGACTTTTCTTGATTTTGACTTGTGTGTGGAGCCTTATATGAGAAATCAGGAGAACAGGATCTATTATTTTGGCGATCTTGACTATGAAGGGATCGGAATCTATGAGAAATTGACGTATCAGTTTTCAGGAGGATGGGATATCCTTATTTTTACGGAGGCATATGAAGCGATGCTTCGGAAATCAGAGCTGATGGAGGAGCTGCCGGGAATGAAGGAACAGCAGAACCGGAATATCAGTGAAAAGTTTTTTTCCTGTTTTTCCGACGCTGAGGCTGAGACGATGAAGAAGATTCTGGAATCTGGTAAATACATTCCGCAGGAGATTCTGAATATTGCAGATTTTTGATGTCAGGGCAAAATACCTTTTGATCTTGATATGTTATATGCAGATTGCTATGTTAAAGCAGAAAGGAATATCATGCAATACGAATTTTTACAACATTTCCCCCGGCGGATGAAGAATGTGGGACTCTATGCGCTGCTTATTCAGAACAGCGCACAGAAAGCGATATGGAAACAGCATGGATTTCTTAAGCTGGACGAGCAGTTGAATGTGATCTTTGCGGTCATGCTCTATGTCATGGAACAGTCCTTGAAGGAAGAGCATTGTACGGTGGATGATATAGGGGCTTTTCTTGATACTGTCAATGCACAGTATTTCAAAAAGGATATGACGTATGATCAATGCAGGCAATTAGGCGACTATATTATCAATGTCGTCCTGTCGAATGACGGAAGGGTTATGCATTTTGAAGGATATGACTTTGAGCAGGGCGGTTATCAGTCTTTGCATATCAGTTATGTGGCGAACCGTATCATTTATATAGATCAGGAATTCAAGCGTACGTCATATTATCTGACGGACGACGGATATAATCTGCTGCTTGCCACCCTCGAGATCGAGAATAATATGAAACTTACGATTCATGAGATGATCTTCCAGATGCATCTTGAGAAGCAGAAGTTCGACAAGGCGGTAGATGAGATCAAGAATGTCTTCAATCTGATGAGGATTCAGCTTCAGAAGATACAGGAGGCGATGGGGAAGATCCGGCGCAACGCGCTGAATTATTCCGTGAAGGATTATGAGGAGATTCTGGTGGAGAATCTGGATACCATCAGCGATACGAAGCAAAAGTTCCGGAACTATCGGGAGATGGTGAAGAGCAGGGCGCAGGCGTTGGAAGAGGAGAATATTAACGTCAGGCGGCTCACAGAGAAGGAAGAGGAGAATCTGAATCATCTCAGGGTGATAGAGAGTTATCTGAACCGGACGATCGATGAACACCAGAAGATACTGAACAGTCATTTTGATCTGAAAGCGCTTTATACGAAGGAATTGGAAACGCTGACTCAGATGTCGCTGATTCGGCGTTTTCCGCTTCGTATGGAATTATATGACAAGATTTTGGAGAATCCGGAGGCGCTTTGGAACCTGGATTATTTTCTGCGTCCTCTGTTTGGACGGGAGCCGGATAAAGTCTATAATCTGAATAAAGCGTTTCAACTGCAGCGACCTGTGCGGAGACGGGAAGAGACGGATATAGAAGAGGAGCTTGATTTTGACGAGGAAGAATGGCTGAGGGAGCAGGAGCGAATCCGGCAGGAGAGATTAAGACGTTATGAGAAGAGCCTGTATTTTCTGCTTAAGTTCGCGTCAGGAAGAGGTGAGATATCCCTCAGAGAGATCGAAGCGCGGACGAAGGAGAATGTGGACGAGAGAGAGCGTTTGATTCCGAATGTGGAGATATTCAAGGAGATTATGGTGGAGATGATCAGAAACCGCGAGATTGATCTGACGGCGCTTCAGAAGGAGCGGAGTGAATATATTCAGGACAGACCGGGAGAGTTCCAGTTGAATGAGATGCTTCTGCATCTGACGGAAGAGTATCCGGAGTTTCATTCTGTCCGGAAGATAGAGACATATCGGACGGAGGATGGAGATACGGTGGTGTTTGACGGAGTTTTGGATGAGAATAATATAAGAAAGAATATACGCTGTTCAAACGTCCTGATCAGAGTATTGTCTTGATCAGAGTATTCTGACAGGAAAAGATGGTCGGGCAGCAGGGAAAAGCAGACGGCCGGCAAATAAGTGTACAGGAGGAATAGAAATATGGCATATGAATTAGAGGCGGTAAAGACCAGTCAGGAGATATTTTATTACCTTCTGGAACACCATGAGCTTCGGGAAGAGGAGGAAGCGCTGTTATACAAGGCGTACACGGAGCAGGAAGAGCTCCAGAATCTGGTCAAATCCCAGGGTGAGATTGCAAAGAGCAGGATTGAACGGTATGATAACGTGATCTATCTTATTCCGGAGGAGGAGAATAATTTCCTTGGCTTCTCGAAAGCGCAGCTTAAAGCGGCGCTCTGCAAATCAGGAGGGACAGACCGGGACTATTATCTCTCTCAGTTTGTGGTGCTGACGCTGCTGGTGGAATTCTTCGACGGTCAGGGAAGCAGCAGTAAGACGAGGGAGTATATCCGGGTAGGAGAGCTTCAGAACTGTATATCCGAACGCCTGAAGGAAGGGGCGCAGAGTATGGACGAAGAAGAGGAGGAGAAGTCGGGGATTGCATTCTCGGATATGTTAGAGGCATTCGAGGCATTGCGTTCGGATGAAAAAGGGTCTCGGGCGAAGACGACGAAGGAGGGATTCCTTCACCATATCTTAATATTTCTTCAAAAGCAGGGATTAATAGAGTATGTGGAACAGGATGAGATGGTTAAGACGACGAAGAAATTAGATAATTTCATGGACTGGAATCTGCTGAACCAGAATAATTATCAGAGAGTGCTGAGGGTGCTGGGGGTGACGGAGGATGAGTAAGATACAGTCGGTCAGGCTGATCAATGTGAATTATAACAACAATGCGATCCGGATCAGCGACGAGTGCTTTCACCTGAATGGGGAGAGCACCTTATTGTCTTTGCGGAACGGAGGCGGGAAATCTGTACTGGTGCAGATGATGACGGCGCCTTTCGTGCACAAGAGATACCGGGACGCCAAGGATCGTCCCTTTGAGAGTTATTTTACGACGAATAAGCCTTCATTTATCCTGGTGGAGTGGGCTCTGGACCAGGGCGCGGGTTATGTGCTTACGGGTATGATGGTGCGGAGAAGCCAGGATGTAGGAGAAGGGAATGGGGAAAGCCTCGATATGGTCAATATTATCAGCGAGTATCAGGCTCCCTGCATCCAGGACATCAGCCATCTGCCTGTGATAGAGAAGGGAAAGAAGGAGATCGTCCTTAAGAATTTTACCGCCTGCAGACAGTTGTTCGAGTCTTATAAGAAAGACCGTTCCATGAAGTTTTTCTATTATGATATGACGAATTCGGCGCAGTCCAGGCAGTATTTCGATAAGCTTGCGGAGTATCAGATTCACTATAAGGAATGGGAGACCATCATTAAGAAGGTGAATCTGAAGGAATCGGGATTGTCAGATCTGTTCGCGGATTGTAAGGATGAGAAGGGTCTGGTGGAGAAATGGTTTCTGGACGCGGTGGAAAGTAAGCTCGATAAGGAGCAGAACCGCATGAAGGAGTTCCGCTCTATCCTGGGAAAATATGTGGGACAGTATAAGGAGAATCAGACGAAGATCAGACGGAGGAACATTATACAGGCTTTTAAGGAAGAGGCAGCCGGTATACAGGAAGCGGCACAGAGTTATCAGGATGTTACTGAGGAAGAGCAGGCACAGAAGAATCTGGTGGCCCATTTTATCCTGGAACTGAACCGTCTGCATGAAGAGACGGAAGGAAGGCAGCGGGAAGTTAAGGAGGAGATCGAGTCTGTACGGCGCAGTATCGCAAGAGTCGAGTATGAGAAGCTATCCGTCGAGATTCATCAATTGGAGGAAGAGAAGCGTTTTCATCTGAGTAACAGAGAGATGATCGAGATTGAGAAAGAGGACCTTTTACAGGAGGCGGAGAGAATCGGGAGAGCTCTTCACCTCATGCTGTGCGCGAAGCAGCAGAAGACGGCGGACCAGGAGTGGGAGGAGCTTGTGCGTATCCGGCAGAAGCTGTTGGTTTCCAGAAAGAAGGAAGAGGATTTAGGACCGGAGAGAAATCATCTCGGATACAGGCTCAGACGTTATTATGAG
>CANODD010000096.1 GCA_947564705.1 uncultured Dorea sp.
CTAACTCATAGTCCCTGCCGCTAATCTATCGGTCTTTCATCTCTCAGGACAGCCAGAATCTTCTCCTTAAATTCATGGCTGTCCATATCCGTCTTATCTACCTTATCCAACACGCCGTGATTCAACAGCACGATCTCGTCACAGAGATCCAGCGCAAGATCCATAATATGTGTCGATACAATAATAATTCGGTTCTCTTTAAGCGACCTGAGGATCTGCTTCATCTCTTCCGCCACTACGACATCCAGAGAAGTCAGCGGCTCGTCCAGAAGCAAAAGATTGGGCTTCGCTATGATATTGACCAACATCTGCATCTTATTCTTCATTCCATGGGAATAATCCTTCAGAAGCTTATCTCTGTCCTCCGGCGCAATACTCATATAGTCAAAATATGCATCCAAATTCTTTGATTCTTCGATCTTATCCTCATGGATGTCTATAAAAAACTTAAGAAATTCCCGTCCGGTCAAAAACTCCGGCACCGTCGGCGCGGACAGTACATATCCGATATCGTCAGGAACCGTCTCTCTCTTCTGCCCGCCCTCTTCCAGATAAAAGTTTCCGCCGTCCGCTTTCATATCTTTGTTCAGACAATTAAAGAGCGTCGTCTTGCCCGCGCCGTTACGTCCCAGAAGCCCGTAGATCTTACCGCTTTCAAAAGTAAAATCTATATCACGGAGTACCTCTTTCTTCTCAAAATGTTTCACCAGATGTTCAATCGTAAATCTCATATACATTCCTTCTTTCCTGCAGGCCCTGTGAACCGCCTTAGATGATAATATATTATATATATTATCACTGGAAATGTCATCTATAAAAAGCATTAATTCTTTTTCAGCAGCCTCTTCTTAAATGCCTTGAATTTCAACAGGCATCCGCTGGTATATAGAACTCCTGCAATCATGATTCCATATGCAAATCCCAGCGCCATGCTTGCAACATCCTCCTGTATCCCCTTGACATCGGCAACTCCCATATACTCCATCACCAAATACACCGTAAACGCGATGAGCCCGCATCCAAACAAAAGGCTCATCCGCCCCGCCATCCTCTTTTTCTCATGGTTACTGTAATCTGCAACCTTTAATACGGTATCTTCCATCTCTTTATTCATCTGCTCGCCCTTCCTTTCTCCGTCTAATATCTCTTTGATCTCTACTTCATAATAATCCGCGATCTGAATCAGAATATCCAGATCCGGCATATTCGACCCGGTTTCCCATCGGGAAACCGTCCTTCCCGAGACGCCCATCATTTCCGCAAACTGCTCCTGGGTCATCCCCTTCTCTTTCCGCAGCCGTTTTAAAAACTGCCCTATCTTTTTCAGGTCCATCTCTCTTTGTACCTCCCTCCTCTCTTTCATATACTTTCTGATACAACAGATAAACCACAGCCGCAGGATCACTGATTATCCGCCGTATTGATGTATAACAAACGTATCACTTTTCCGGATAAAATAACACGACACAGAGCGAGAAATGCCGTATTTCCTGACCGGACACAGAATGTCTTGATTATATCTTGACTATGAAATAAATGCTTTACACAAAAATCATCCATTGATATAATAAAATTATCAAAACAATCGGCACATAAAGAAAGCGGGTGAAATGTATGGGGATGACCAGCAAGCAATTCCAGGGTTTTATCAGACTTTCATTAGAATTAATTGACAGGGCTTTGTCCAAAACACCTGACAATGAAGATTTACAAAAATTAAAAGATATTTTCCAATCCATGTTGGA
The DNA here is from genome assembly GCA_947564705.1 of uncultured Dorea sp. Classification (GTDB taxonomy): domain Bacteria; phylum Bacillota; class Clostridia; order Lachnospirales; family Lachnospiraceae; genus Sporofaciens. Next base: position 1,746 of record CANODD010000096.1, read on the forward strand.
AGACGGAAACTAAACCAATATTTAAAGAACCGGTAGAAAATGCAGAATTTTCTGCCGGTTCTTTCTTGAATTCTCAGGAACCACGATGCCCGGATGCGCAATTCTCAAGCAGTCTGCCACACACTCCCGCCGCCGCATCTCTCCAGCGCCGGACATTCTCCCTGTACATAAGAATATATTTCCGCCTCCGGCGTCTCTGCAATTACTTTATCCAACCGCGCCAGCATCCTCTCTTTATCCTTCGGAAGCCTGCCCCGCACCCGGAACTCGATAAAATCATGGAATCCGTCATACAGGATATCCGCGGTCAACAGCTCTATCAGACGGCGTTCCTCCTCAAGATTATCCCTCTCAGACGCAGGGATAAAGCTGCCGTCCAGTATATTCTGATACAACGGCACCTCTTTATGCAGAAACATGGAGAAATTCACCACATGCGCCGGTCTGGTCCGGTTCAGGAATTCTGCCAGCGCATAAGCATTCTCCATCCCTCTTCCTTTCCCTGCCACCCCCGTCATAATGTGAGCGTCATAGATCATACCGGCCTGATGCAGACGCCCGATCGCTTCATATGCCTGTCCCTGGTCATGCTCCTTCTCCATGAGGGCAAGCACATCGTCAAGTCCGCTCTCTATACCCAGATACAGATGCCTTACTCCAAGCTTGTAGAACGCCTCAAGCTCGGCATCCGGCCGTTTCAGGATACTGGTCACCGTCGCATCCATATTAATCTCTTCACATTCCGGAAAATACCGCCTGATCATTTCCAGTATCTGCATAAGCCGTTCTGTCTTCTGGGCGAATGCATTTCCGTCCCCCAGAAAAATTTTCCTGGGATTCCCTCCCACTTCTTTCACCCTTGCCAGTTCTTTCTCAATCTGTTCAAATGAAAGCTCCCGATACTTAAGATGCCGGAACAAATTACAGAACCTGCACCGGTTATAGGAACACCCCACCATAATCGGCAGCATAAACGAGGATCTCTCCATAGGCGCACGGCAGATTTGTCCTTCATATTCCATCACTATACCTCCCTCAATACTAATCTACTGATCAAAGCCCTAGTACACCATTGCGTAATTAACAGTGAATTCTGCAACGTTGTACTAGTGTACTGACACACAATTACTCTTCTTCGTAGATAAATATATCTTCAATACTCATCCCAAAATATCTGGCGATCTTAAACGCCAGCCCAATCGACGGATTATACCTTCCGTTTTCCAGGGAGCCGATTGTCTGGCGTGACACCTTAAGCGCCAAAGCCAGTTCTTCCTGCCTGATTCCTCGCTGTCTGCGCAGCTCTTCCAAACGATTCCTCATAATTACACCATCAATTCATTCCTCTTTCTCTCTTTACATGCTTTCTTAAGCTTCTGCGCGCCTGCCGCAACCAGAACCTTACTGACGCTGCGGTTTTTCTGCGGACAGACCGCGATACAGCGCATACACGTAATACACTTATCATGATCCGTACTCATGGGCATATCTGCAGGGATCGCTCCGACCGGACACTTCCCGGCACAGCTCCCGCACTTGATACAAGATCTGCCTGTCCTTGGTTTCATCGGCACACCGCCGAATGTCCGGTAAGGCCTGTTTCCCGGGACCGCCGGCACGGCCGTAAGGCTGCCGTCCTGAATCCCTCTTCTGATCCGATCCGCAAAACCGGCCAACTCCCTCTCATCTTCTGCATCCGGGCGTCCCGCCGCGAACTGACGCATGATAGAATGCTCCGCCACTGCCGAAATCGCCGCAACCGGACAAAAACCCGCTTCCGACAATGTATCATTTAGCTCCAGCATCGTATCGTCATAGGCACGGTTTCCATACACGGTGACCGAAATCGCCCGCGCCTGATTCCCTTTCATCTCCCGAAGTCTTTCCCCCGCTGCCTGGGGAATTCTCCCTCCGTAAGACGGAACCGCCACGATGCAGATATCCTCCTTCTCAAACAGCAATGATGAGAAATTAAAATTTCTGTCCGTCAGATCTATCCGGATAAAGTCTGAACCAAATCTATCTGCGATTATATCTGCTGCCTTCTTCGTGCCTCCTGTCGGGCTGAATATAATTTCATATATTTTCATCTTATCATCTATTCCCTTCGTCCCACTCAATCATTCAAATTATCATCTTAGCCATATCTTGCAAATACATTATTGCATTAATTTCAAAATAAATCAATATAAGTCATATCATGGTTTCAATTACTTCATAACGTAATCTGAGATATGATCTTTCTAAGACTACACATTCTTGCAATTTCAATACACCCAACCTTGATAATTCGCTTTCTGACAACAAGGATTTTCCATCAATCAGAGTAGATGTATCTTTTCCGCCAATTAATACAGGCGCTACGATAATATCAATATAATCTATCAGCTTTTCACGGAGAAACAATTCGTTTAATGTACCGCCGGTTTGTATCGTTATCCTCTCACAACCATATTCTGATTTGAGTTTTGTAAGAACGTCTTTCAACGATAATTCGTCTTGATATATGATATGAAGATTATCTTCTTTCATTTCAAATGCCGGATGTCTTTTGTTGGACGTAACCAACACAATTTGTTTTGATAAAGCGCAGAAATAACGTACCCCATGTTCTTTTAAATGTTTATTATCAATTACAACAAAGGAGACTGACGTTTTATTTGGCATGTCTGCTGTGTTAATACCAATTTTGGCCTGCACTCTTCCGGAATTAAGCGACCATAAATCCGTTGTCTTCTCTATTTCATAATATTGATGTAATCCTTCTTTAACCCCTGCAATTTTAGGAAAATCCTTATCTACGTCCAAACCATCCGATGCTCCGGTGCTGATTTTGCCGTCAACAGACATCAGCATAAATAACGTTGTAATAGGTCTATCCATTTTATCTCCTCAACTTCCGATTATGATTTGATGATTTTTTATCGCAGGTAAGCTTTCCCTTAAAGTTTCCCTTGTATTATATCTTCCCACAGGACATTGCGAACCCTGATAAGGGAAAAATAAGGGCACAAGATGCCCTGTGCCGACCGAAGCGGTACGGAAACAACAAAATCACATAAAACATTATAACACAAAATATACGGGAATTAATAAACTGATTGAAATACTTTTAAAAAATCAATTTCTTATAAATTAAACCACTTGTAATAGAATCAAATATTTCAAGCTGCAAGCGAAAATATTCGCCGTTTTAAGTAAATACAAAATCTCTGATTTTTGATATAATTATAAAAACAAGAGAAACTTATAAGACATCTCGTAATTTAGTAGGAGGTTTTAGAGATGAATAAGATATTACTGCGTATTGCAGACTTGCGTAAAAAAGCAAAAGTAACACAGCAAGAACTGGCAGACAGCATAGGTGTATCGTTTCAAACGATCAGCAAGTGGGAAACCGGAGTCAATATGCCGGATATAACCATTCTTCCATTACTGGCAGATTATTTTAAAGTATCTACAGACCAGTTATTAGGTTTAAAGCCGCTTGACGGTGAGACATATATTCCTGAAAAGACAGCAGCAAAAGAGTTTTGGAACCCAAAATTGGAATACCTTTTGAGGACGCGAAAGAGCTATTGGAATGATGACTATACCCGCTTTCTTATTTCACAGGTCTGGAAGATTGATAAACCGATCTCTGTATTGGACTGCGGTTGTGGATATGGATTTTTAGGATTGCTACTGCTTCCTTATCTACCTGCGGGTAGCTCTTATACAGGAATTGATTTTGCAGAAGAATTGATTAAAAAAGGAAAAGCTCTTTTTGAAAGTCAAAAATTGGAGGCGAATTTACTCTGCGAAAATGTTTTTAATTATTCAGTCGAAAACCAGTATGATTTCGTAGTATGTCAGGCAGTTCTCAGACATTTGGACAATCCTTCAGCTTTCATACAGAAGATGATTCAGTTTGCAAAACCAGATGGATATGTCGTATGCATAGATGCAAACAGAGAATTTGAATGCTGCGGGCTTTACATTGATGGCATGGATTATCAGGAGTTATGCGGGCATGAGGGGTTGGAAAAAAAATGGCGTACTGAACTTGCAATGCAGGGTCGTGATTATGCGGTAGCAATCAGAACCGCACATATAATGCAGAAACTAGGACTTGTCGATATTGACGTAAGAATGAATGATAAGGTAGAGTTTATTACTACCCAATCCACAGATTATGAGGAAACAAAAAATGATTTTGTCGCATATAATGATTGGACTTCCGACATTCGTGATGAGCAAAAGAAAAGGCTGATACTCCATTTATTAACCCATGGTTTATCCCGCAAAGAAGCCGAAGATTATTGCAATCGAAATATTAAAATTGCGGATTTCTTTGCAGACAACCCAACTGTGGGATACACATTTGTGAAAGGAGCTATGATTTCTTATGGAAAAAAAGCAAATACTTCTACTTGATATGTATGATGTATTTATAAAGGACTTTTTAACCAAATTCACAGAAGCCGGGAATCTGTTTTTAGATTCCCGACCTACGGTTTTACTATACTGTCCGTTCTGCCTTCAATTTTTCACTCCGTCAAGTGGAAGTCCTGCGTATCCCGCATACCGACCGATGCCATTACACAAACTATATCCTTCGTTTTTGTCTTCTCTAAGAGAATAATTTTCTGGATGCTTCCAACCTTGTAAATGCTGCCAATTTGTCACGTTCACCTGTATTTTTCACTTTCGCTGGTGCAGAAATAATAAATGGTATGCTTCTTTCTCTTATTGTATCTTCCAATCTAATGCTTATCGTTTTCATACCAACCCGCTCCTTTGCTTTTTATTTCATTATATTTGGAAATGAATCATTTAGCAAGCAATAGTATTCAAACTATAAACAAACCTTCCACCTAATAGCCGCAAGAGATAGCATCAATTTCTGAGAATCAAAAATCTATGTCCTGTTCGCGCCTTAACATTTCTATCTACGGTAAACAATCTTATAATTCCCGGACCCTGCCTCAGCCCATGCATCCGCGCCCGTCCGCCGGAAACAGAGTCCGTCTGTCTCTACGATATCCGATGCCTCTTCAAGCCTGATTGAAGCAGTCGTATTCGGCGGTATCGCCACATTCAACTCAATCTGTCCCCCCTCCTTCTTCCAACTGCTCCTGACCATACCGTATACAGACTCATATTCCCCAGTCATATATGCAAATTCTTCCCCCCATCTTGGATATATCACAATATGCTTATACCCCGGCATGTTCTCATCTATCTCTATTCCTGCCGATACCCGCACAATCCACTCGTAGACCGCTCCATATGCATAGTGATTAAAGGAATTCATATTCGGGCTCCACATCGTACCGTCCGGCCTCATACCATCCCAGTGTTCCCACACGGTTGTCGCCCCCATCTTCACCTCATACAGCCAGGAAGGATAATCTTCTTTCAGAAGCAACTCATAGGCTTCCTTTGTATGGCCGTTCTGGCTGAGTACATGACAGGCATACGGCGTACCTACGAAACCAGTCGCCAGATGACCATTCGCCTTTTTCAGCAGTTCCAGAAGCCCCTGTACCGTCTTCTCTCGGTATTTTTCAGGGACAAGATCAAAATATAATGCCAGAATATGCGCTGTCTGCGTCTTCGCGGTCATCTCGCCATTCTCATCCCAGAAAGTCCTCTGAAATTTATCCACAATATGATGGTATAATTCCAGATAATACTCCTCTTCCTTTAGCATGCCCAATATCTTTGAAGCCTTTGCGACGATCTGTACAGACAGGGCATAATAGGCGGCGCACACTAATACTTCCGGCGTAGCGCCAAAATAGCTGCCTTCCTCTGCATCCAGAGAAACCCAGTCGCCAAGCTGTACTCCATAATCCCAAAGATAATCTTCCGAATGCTCCTCCATGAATCTGACCCATTCTTTCATACTGCTATACTGCTCCTTAAGGATCGCAGTATCCCCATATACCAGATACATCGTCCACGGTATGATGGTGCATGCATCCGCCCAGGCCGCCCCGGAATGTGTGCCGTTATACCACATGCTGTCCGTTTTCATATTATGATACATAATATCCGGAATCACATGCGGGACTCCCCCGCTCTCTTTCTGGTCTGCAGCAAGATCCTTAAGCCACTTTCTGTAAAAATTATAAGTATTCATCAAATAACTTGCCGTTCTACAGAAAATCTGCGCGTCGCCGGTCCATCCCATCCTCTCGTCCCTCTGGGGACAATCGGTTGGAATATCCACGAAGTTACTCTTAAGCCCCCATAAAACATTTTTCCCCAACTGATTGACTCTTGAATCAGAACACTCGAAGCTTCCGGTTCTCTCCATCTTACTGTGAATCGCAAACGCCGTAAAATTCTCAAGCTTAGGCTCTCCCGGAAAACTGGTAATTTTCGCGTATCGGAACCCCATGTATGTAAATGCCGGACAATATGTGATCTCTTTACTGCTGCCAAAGATATATATCATAGTCTCTTTCGCCGTCCTAAGATTCTCCGTATAGACATTCCCCTTTGCATCAAGGATCTCGAAACATTCCAGTTTTATAATATCACCTTTTTGCCCTGCCGCCGTCACCTGAATGAGCGCGCTCATGTTCTGGCCAAAATCAACAACCGTATCACCCTCGGGCGTTACGAATATTTCTTTCGCCTTCACTTCTTCTATCCTGCCTACCCCGGCGCACCCCTGTCCGGTCAGTCCTGAGAGATCATACTCTACCTTCCTGACAGGATTCCAGGAATCCCATGTACATGCCGCAGACGCCCAGTCTTTGATCTCTTTTCCCGCATCGTAGATCTCTCCGTCATAGATCTCCGCGAAGATCACGGGCGCATCCGCCCCCTGCCAGGCAGAGTCCGTTATAAAGACTTCTTCGCTGCCGTCTTCATATCGCACCAGAAGCTGTGCAAGAAAAGCCGTTACTTTGCCGTAATGATTCCTTAACCTCACATGATCGGAAAATCCAACATATCCTTTATACCACCCAGCCGCGACGACAGCCCCCATCACATTCCTGCCGCCGTCAAGATATTCTGTCACATCGTATGTCTGACAACACAGATGCTTCCGATAGGAAGTCCATCCGGGCGCCAGTTCATCACATCCTACTTTCTTTCCGTTTATATACAGATTATAAATGCCCAAGGCAGTCGCACATACATAAGCTTCCCTTATCTTCTTTGTTATACAGAATTCCTTCCTCAGATAAGTCCCCTTCGAGACATCCGCATCTCTTTCATCCTCCGCCGTAATAAAGGACGCTTTCCAATCTCTGCTGTTCATCATACCTGTTGTAAATGACGCCCCTGTCCAGGAAGACTTTTCGATTCCATCCTCCATTCTGACCCGTACATAATATTTTTTCAACGACTTTAACGCACAATTTCCTATCTCAATCTGTGCCGAATCCGACGTCTTTACAACTCCGCTGTCATAGACCAGGTCTTCAAAACTTTCATCTGCCGCCATCTGTAATTGGTAAGACGTTTGGATAATATTTCTCCTGTCGCTTTCAATCTTCCACGAAAATTGCGGTATATGAGTAACCCCCACAAGTTCCTCCTCATAATCCATAGATAAGCGGATAATTTTCAGCATACGATAACCTCCCTGTTATACAATCTTCTGTTATACAATCTTTTGTTAAGCAATCTT
>CANODD010000097.1 GCA_947564705.1 uncultured Dorea sp.
TTATTTATCGTAACGTGTGTTATGATTATAGGTTCATCATTGCCGGTACAGGCCAATAACATTCTTACATCCTGCCTTGCGGGGCAGTCCGAAGATCCTTCTGGTAATAATACACTGTATCAGTCCTCTTCTTTCCAGCTCGGCCATCCCTGTGAATCCTTTTCCCGGCGGCTTCTCCAATTGACTCAATAATTCGTCGCGGTAAAACTTATAAAACTTCTCTTTCCTGGTTGAATAAAAGGCACTGGAAAACATCTCTTCCATAGAGTATCCATACTTCTGCTCAATATCATAAGACGCATCTCCGTCCCGGATCGCTGGGTATCCGCTTTCAAGCAGCATAATATATCCGCTTAAAGCCGTGGTGTATCTGCTCTCTTTCAGCATCTGGAGCAAGTTTCCTTCTAACATACGCTCACCTTCCTTTGTAATACCTGACCCTATGATGCCACGGATTGCTCCCCATTCCATACACGGTCTTTTGATCCTGGCATCATGACATTTACTATGGTTCTATTGTACCATAGATGCAAGGATTCCTTCAACCTTTTCTATTTTCATCTCCTTCATCTCTTTCATTTATGTAAATGCTGTACTTTCCTTCGGGACGTCTGAAATGAAACAAACTATGGAACAAACCATGGAATACATCCCTCGGTATCGACACGACGAACACAATTCCAAGTACAATGGCAAACGCGACTTTTACGGACTCCATCCCTCTTCTCGACGCCTCCGCAAGCTGGTTCGTCACCATGTAATACACGGTATAATAGACGCCTGCCCCCGGCACCAGCGGTATAATCCCCGATACCAGGAATATGGTGATGGGGCATTTCATCAATACCGTCAGGGCTCTGGAAAGCAGCACAACCACCAGCGTCCCGAAGAAGGAGGCGCAGGCGGCGGAGGCATGACCGCTCACAAAGGCATAATATGTCATCCAACCCGCCATTCCGGTGAGGCCGCAGCACACATAGTATCGCTTGGGAACATTGAATATTACCGCAAAGCTTACCGTTCCCATGAAGGAGCATAAGGCATTCATGACGAGGTGTATCATAATACCATACCTCCTATCAGACTGTTGTAAAGACTTAATGTGGCGCCCACGCCCACCGAGATACAAACAAATACAAGCAGGGCGTCGATCATGCGCACCGTACCGGACAGGAAATCACTGTCTGCGATATCCCTGATGGCGTTCACGAACGCAAGTCCCGGCACCAGCGGCATGATCGAGCCGATGATCATCCCGTCCATCTTGATATTTCCCAAAAACGGAAGATGGAGCGCCAGTATGGCCAATACCGTGATGATCGCTCCGCCGATGATATTGACGATGATCTTAGATATATTATGCTTCTTTGCTTTCAACACCCATAGATACAGGATGCACCCGATAAAGAACGCGATGACGCTCTCTGTCACGGCAGCGCCCATCATATATCCGAAAAACCCACTTCCGATTCCTGCCGCAAGCACCTGAAGATACCCCCTTACCGGAGGCATATTGTCTATCTTGCCCAGCCTGCGCAGCGCCTCCTCCACTCCTACCTTCCCCGCCGATATCTCTCTTGAGAGGGCGTTTACCTCCGCCACGATTCCCAGATGAGTCGACGACAGCGGCACCTGCTTCACCTTCGTATACGCCTCTTCCATACCGTTCTCCGCGCTGACAAAGATAGCGTGGCTCAGGATGAACGTATCCACATATTCCACATGAAAACGGCGGCAGATTCTGGTAATCGTCTCATCTACCCGGAAGATCTCCGCGCCGTTCTTCAAGAGTATCCGCCCCGCCTCCAGCGCCAGATCGACCACCTTCTTCACATCGATAACCGAATCCAGCTGCTTTTTCATGAATATCTTATCTGTTATCCTGATTCCGTCCTCATAGATGGGCTCCTGATAATGGTCCACATAGTAATTCACCGCCATATGGGAATTTACAAAACCATTGTGTTCCAGAAACTCTATCATCTTCTTACCGTTTCCGGTTCCCGCATACATGGTATCACACACATCACTGTAATACTCGCATATATAATGTATCAGATATGCCGCATACCCTTTACCCCTGTCCTGTACCCGCGTCGCGATATTCTTCAGCTCACATTTACGGTTCTTCAGCAGCTGAACCACACAGACGGAACAGACGTCCCCTCCGTTTACCAAGACAAACATCTCGCTCTGATAAAGATACCTTTCAACCATATCTTTCTGAGGGTCAGCCATAAGCAGCATATCCATATAATCGTCTTTATCTCTTGTAATCTGCCGGATCTTCATACCATACCCCCTTGCTTTACAGTTCTGTCAACTCATTTCTATACACAATCTTAATTATTATAGCACCTGATTTCCAAAAATTATAGCACAAATTAGGGAAAGAACGAAGTTTCCCATATCAATCGAGTAGGGAAGACTTTTCCCTACTCGCCGCGCCCCCGTGCGCCGCCTTAGCGGCATACTTCTTCTGCACGGGGCTGCGCATAAAGAAAAGAGCGGCTGTTACAGCCACCCTTCAGATTTCCCCGTCTGTCACAGAATACAGAATCCCGTCCATACTATAATAACAAGGATTACCTTCTTCCACTTCTACATACAGAAGCGACGTAAATTCTGCAAACACACCCGGCTCTATATCGGAAATATTCGCCGGAATAAAAAGCTCGTACACATACTCTCCCAATCCCGAGAACGCACCTTCTCTGATTCCGACACAGCCCGAATCCATCGGAAAGACCAGAATACCGTCCGTCACATCCACACTACTCTCTGTTCCTATGATATAACCCTCCGCATCCAGCACAAACCCTGAAAGTACCGTTGTCTCTTGTATATCCGGACCCGTTTCTGCCTCAGTGACATCCGTGCTTCCGGTTACTGTTTCGCCGTCGCTGCACCCCGGATCCTCCACTGTGATATCTGATTCGCCTGCATTCGGTATACCTGGGGCTTCCGCGCCTGTTCCAATTTCGGAATCGGTTACCGTCATCTCCGCGCCTGTTCCGATTTCGGAATCAGTTACCGTCATCTCCGCGCCTGTTCCAATTTCGGAATCAGTTACCGTCATCTCCGCTTCTCCGATAATCGGCGCTGCCGTTTCGGATTTACCGGCTTTGGAGTCCTCTGCCGTTATTTCCGTTCCTTCGATAATCGGCGCCGCCGCTTCGAATTGGCCGGCTTTGTAATCTTCTGCCGGATTCATGATATCATTCCGGAAATCTTCCGGCGTCCTTTTCTCTTCGGCAGTCTTAATTCCACTTGTGCCATTCTCCGCAAACGATACCGGCAAAACTTCTAACGACCCAGTATTTTCCTCCGGAAAGACTCCTGTAATTTTCTCTGCGTCCTTACGGATATCAACCGGAGCCGTCTTAAGAAACCCTTTCTCACTCATGATCTCTGCCGAGCCGGCAATCTCTCCCTGCGGTTCTTCTTCCATACTTTTCATGTGATTTTGCACACCTAAATACAGCATGCCTGACAATAGAATAATCAGACATACTTTCAGCAGACGTTCCCATGGAATGTACATCCCATTCGGGAACGCCAAATTAGAAACTATTTCCATAAATCTACACCTCACAACCTTACTACTCTAGTATAAGATCCGCAAGACAGAAAGAAAAGTGGCATTTTGACACTAATACTTCAGCACTGGTCAAAATACCACTTTCACTTATCCGTCCGGTTTGCTTCTTCACGGAAATAGCTGTTCCGAATTATTGAACAAACATTAACTATGCACTGTATTAGCTGACATATCCGGCTTTCTTAAGCTCTTCTTCTGCCTTCGCCAGATTTGCCTCGGATACCCGGACGATCGGACCGGTACATCCCATTCCGCTCTCTGCGTAGATATTGATCTTCCACAGCGCTTTTACCGCATCCTCTAAGTCCATAACCTCGATTCCCGCAATCTGAGCGGTTACGATTTCCTTCGGAGGCTCTTTTACATCTTCTGCCGCCGCCGGCTTCTGAGAAGCTTTCAGCGCATCTAAGATATCCTTAAGCCCGGCTTTCTTCACTGCCGCAAATTCTTCTTTTGCAACCTCGAAGACCTTGCCCCGTACTAACTGACCCGCATAGCGGATGGCATTGGCAATCACCGGAGCGCCGCTCGCCCTGGATACGATCATGACTAACTGCTCATAACCTTCGCCGATTCCCGGGCCATAGCCATAACCTGTCGCCTCGAAGCTTCCGCCTGTATTGAAGGAGGACAGCATCTTTACTAAGATATTCCCTGTAAGGGAATCTGTAACCATGACGTCGGGAGACGCCTGCAGCACATCGTTTCCTCTCATAACACATCCGCCGTCTGCCCTTCCGGACTCTGCGAACGTGATGTCATATCCTTTCTCCTGCAGTTGTTTTAACGCTTTCTCCGTCTGGCGCGCGCCGTCTACATTCAGGATACCTACGGTCGGATTCTTGGTTCCGCAGGCCTTTGCGGTGATGATTCCATAGATCGCATTCTTGATCATTCCCTCGATACGGTCCGTACTGGATGTTCCGGTCGTATTCGCGATGTACATCTCTTTCGCAGTCGCCGGCGTCACACAGCGCCCTACGGTAGATACGCCGATGGGGAATGGGAAATGCATGGTAACCGCCGCGTCTACTTCGCCGTTCTTTAACATCTCTTCCATCCGGTCGTGGCCTTCTTCATCATTGGCTACTTTAATGGTTGTAACGCCTTCTGCCTCTAATGTTCCGATATAGTATACGTCAATTCCGTCCTTTGCCGCTTCTACGGCTGCTTTCATGGAGTTCTCTTCCCCATGCTCGCTGCCCATACCTGTGAGAGCTACCTTCGGTCTCTTCCCAAAGCTTCCTGTCTCAAGACCCTGCGCCATCTCCATAAAGGTATCGGCAATCATTCTCTCAATATTATTTGCCATCGTTACCGTCCCCCCTACTCTGCGATCAGGGAAGCTGCGAAATCCTTCATCGCCTTTGCGATCAATCCCTTTACCTCTTCCTCAGATACGCCGGAAGCTTTCTCCGCTTCTGCCTTTGTATTTGCCTGGATTACGAAGGAAACACCGTCGAACAGGTTGGTCATACGTCCAAGGAACAGACTTCCTTTTCCAATGATCATCGCATTCTTCAATCTGCCTGCAAGGATATCCTCTCTTGCAAATCCGATATATGGCACGCCTGACGGGATATGTCCCTGTGTCGGCGCCCATCCGGTAAGGCCATGGTTCGCGCTGAAGGAAGCAAGCTCTTTCCTGTCAAGCTCTCCTCGTTTAACAGCCAGAGCCGCGATCATCTTGTAGTTTGCCATCGGCACGTCTCCTGCGCCCGCTGGTTTTGTGATATCCGGATTCTGCATCTCCGGTGAATATTTATCGATATCTGTGATCTTGAGTCCTGCTCTCTCGAGCGGGTCTGCCACAAGACTTCCAATAACGTTCTGCGGTGCGCTTCCGGTTCCCACAGTATGGCGTCCTAAGATATCCAGATTGATCTCCGGGTTTACTCCGTCGTTCTCAGAAAGGATTACACAGAATCCGGCCAGACAATCCTCTAAGATCGGAAGACCTTTCTTTACATGGTCTTTACCGTTCATACCAAGCTTAGCGGTACATCCGCCTGCGGTTACAGCCACGCACTTGTACGCGCCGGATTTTACCAATGCTGCCGCCTCGATCAACGCATGGGAAGGTCCTGCACAGAATCCACGGCTGTCGGAACCCGTCGCGTTGTTAAGGCATGCGATCTCTGCGGCTGCCTTCGCGAAGTTACCGCCGCCTCTCTGGTTCATATCGCCGCAGGCCTCTTCTGCACAGTCGATTACGTACTCAACTTCGTCTTTGCTGATTCCTGCATTTCTTACACCGTATAACAGAGCCAGCACGCTTGACGCCTTGCTCATCAGGTTCTCATGCATAACGTGCGCAGACAGGTTCACGTCGATATCATGGGCTCTCTTCACACATGCTACAAGCTTTCCTGCAACATAGATTCCTTCTGCATGCTCGTCCTTTACCGCTGCTTCGATCTCAGCGATATCAACGCCCTCTTCTACTCTTGCGATAATATCCTCCGTAATAATCGGATCTGCCGCAAATGCGTCTTTATGTGCGCTTACGAACTCTTTATCAATCTTTACAACCTCAAACTGGTCGCATGCCTGTACCAGGAGGATGAATTCTTCTTCCGGCATGATCTCGCCGTACTTGCCGTATCTCTCGGCGCCGTCTTTTTTCTTGTCATAGTATGGGAATTCCACTACCGCAAGATCCTCAGGCGTCGCGTTGCCGATATATACCTGATTCGGCCAGTAGCTTACGCAGTCCTCATAGGAACGTAAATGGCTCTCTAATTCTTTCAGATACTCAGACTCCGGATTCACGATCCTCTCTGTAGTCTGGGTAGTTCCGTTATATACCACCATCTGTGGCGTATGTGCAAGCACATAGCTGGCACCTCTAATTACACTGTTCATTGCTTTATTTACCACCTTTCATTTCTCCAATACCGAAGGGTCTCTGACTGGGTAGAAAAGGGGCGAACCCACGGTGGATCACCATAGAGACCGCCCCTCGCCAGAATCTAATTTCTTATAAATACTTACAGAATTCGTCTCTGATAGAACTCATCTCGCCGATGATATCATCAACATCAAGAACCATCTCCATCATACTTACCTGTTCGTCATAAACAGCCTCGTCGAATTCTTCCTTCATCTCTGGTTCACATACATGATATGTCGTGAGTCCAAGCTGGACCCCTGTCAATGGACCTGCGAATGTCGGGTCGCCTGCTGTTACAGTCTCTGCTGCAAGACCTGCAGCTTCGCCTTCAGCCGCACCCAGGATAACTACTATGTTCTCCGGGCCGTACTCCTCAGCAAACTCCTTAACCCTCTTCTGATTCTCCAAATCCATTGCGCCTGCGCTCGTTCAGACGAAACATTCCGTTGATGAAAAGATTACTTCTGCACCGGCTGTCTGCACGCATTCTGCGATCGCCGGTCCCGGAATTCCATCACGGTCTCCGATAATTATTGCTTTTTTCCCTTCTAAAATAGCCATAATTATGCTTTCTCCTTTCTTGTGTGGTAAAAAACATTTATTTATGATCTAGAAATTATCTTGATTTAGATATATTTCTGAATCATCGCTTCAATACTTTCTGGTGTTGCGTCGTCCTTTACAACCTCTTCAATTTTCTCTCCATCTTTGTAAATAGCCATTACAGGAAGACCGAGAATCTTCTGTCCGATTGCAAGACGGCGTGCCTTTGTCGTATTCAGAGATGTGAATTTTAACTTATCTCCGTACTTATCGGCAAACTCGTGTACCTTCGGCATAAGAGCCTGACATGGTACGCAGCCGTCACCATAAAAGTCTACGAATACATAACCCTCTGCTTCCAGAACCTCAGTCTGGAATGTATTCTTATCTACATCTATCATTTCTATCATCCTCCTTTATTGATATTATGATATAGAAGTCTCGCAGAAAGACCCCAATAAACGTACCCGCCGCTTGATAACTTATAAAACCAAGTACGTTTATTTACAAAATTCTTCTTAGAAGTAATCTGACATACTTCTCTCAACCTGAACCGCCGCAATCGCTCCGTCAGCCGCAGCCGTTACTACCTGCCGCAGGCTCTTGATGCGGACGTCTCCCGCCGCGTATACGCCAGGAATATTGGTGTGCATATCTTCGTCTGTCTTGATATATCCACGCTCGTCCATATCAATGATACCTTCAAATACCTTAGAATTCGGAACGGTTCCGATGAATCCAAACAGACCGAACATACCGTCGTCCTCATCTGCCGTAACCTTCGTGAGTTCTCCGGTCTTTACATTCTTAACGGTCATCTCTGATAAGATCTCGTCTCCGCCAAGCTCCTCTACTACTGAATCCCACATGAATTCAAGCTTCGGATTCTTGAAAGCTTTCTCCTGGATAGACTTCGCCGCACGAAGTTCATTCCTTCTGTGGATGATCGTAACTTTCCTTGCAAACTTCGTCAGATACATAGCTTCCTCAACAGCGGAATCTCCGCCGCCTACTACATATACTTCAAAATCTTCAAAGAAGTTCGCGTCACAGGTAGCACAGTAGGATACACCCTTGCCGAGATAATCTGCTTCACCCTTGCAGCCGATAGGTCTTGCATGAGCGCCTGTCGCGATAATTACATTCTTGCCCTGATACTCGCCTTTTGCGCTCTTTAATACTTTCACATCTCCCTCGAGAGACACTTCCGTGATTGTGTCGGATACACGCTCAGCGCCGAATTTTGCCGCCTGCTCTGTCATCCTTGCAATCAGGGACGGTCCGGACTCTCCCTCAACAGTCTGTCCCGGATAATTCTCGATCTCATCTGTGATCGCGATCTGTCCGCCGTCCTGTCCCTTCTCAATGATCAGAACAGAGAGACGGCTCCTGCCCGCATACAAGCCTGCTGCCAATCCGGCAGGACCTGCACCCAGAACAATTACGTCATAAATCTTGCTCATAACGAAACTTCTCCTTTTTTACTCATGATATCGTACAGCCTTACCTGATACGATACCACATTTTCATTGTTGAATAAGCGTGCTTACTTTTTCTTATCATTATATAAATAAGCACGCTTATTTTCAATAACTTTCTTAAAAATATTTTATAAATTACTAAGAGCAAAACTATATCTGAGATAATATGGTCTAGTGTAACCAAGGTATCATCTGGTGCACTAAGCTCGAAAAAACCTCACCAAGTGCACAGATGCGCTTCGCACTAGGCTCGAAAAGACCTCGTAAGGTACCATCTGATGCACTAGGTTCGAAAAGACCTCACCAAGTGCACAGATGCGCTTCGCACTAGGCTCGAAAGAACCTCGCCAAGTGCTCTAGGCGTCTAATCAAATATAGTCTGTCCGTCTACTTCGGTCTCGAGGGCAACAAGTGCTTTCTCTACGATCTTACGACGGAGGCTCTTTTCCTCATCTGCATCCAATGCAGGATTTCCAAGAGGATGTGGAATTGCGATAGCCGGTACGATTCTGTTCGCGCCAACTGTCATAGAAATAGGAGTTACCGTACAGATGTGTACTACAGGGATTCCTGCTCTCTCTACTTCTTTTACCATCGTTGCACCGCAACGAGTAC
>CANODD010000098.1 GCA_947564705.1 uncultured Dorea sp.
GAAACGGCTCATCTGCTTCTTGAAACAGTCACAATTGTGCTGAATCGTCTCTTCTGTCATCATCTGGCGCATATCGGTTCTTCCTGAAGGATCACCGATCATCGCCGTACCTCCGCCAATCAGCGCGATCGGCCTGTTTCCGGCTTCCTGCAGACGTTTCATCAGGCATAACGCCATAAAATGTCCTACATGGAGACTGTCTGCGGTCGGATCGAAACCGATATAAAAAGTCGCCTTTCCGTTATTAATCAGCTCTCTGATCTCTTCTTCATCCGTTACCTGAGCGATCAATCCTCTCGCCCTAAGTTCTTCATAAATTCCCATAGTGTTCCTCTTCCTCCTGTTCTTGCTTTCTTCTCTCTGCTTCTCCTTCATATACATATATGACGGAGAGCAGTCATCCATATGCAGCATGGGACGGTATATAAAAGCAAAATGACAATCGAGTAGGAAAGACTTTTCCCTACTCGCCGCGCGCCCCGTGCGCCGCCTTAGCGGCATATTTCCTCTGCACGGGGCTGCGCATAAAAAAAAACCGTCCCTATCATTAAAATAAGGACGGATATAATCTCCGTGGTACCACCTTGATTCGTCAGGCATTCACATGCCGGACCTCTGCAAGTTGCGTGTTCACAACTCATGCACAGTAACGTGTGCCCTCCGTCACATCCTACTCATGATACACCCGCCGTCTCATATCCTATAGCCGTGTATACCCTTTTCGGTGTGCAGCTCCGAGATGTATTCATAATCCATTCCTTCATGCGCCTCTCACCAACCGGCTGCTCTCTGTACGGGTGTATAGGATTATTACTTCTTCTCTTCCAAGCCTTTCGTCTGTCTGATTATAAGCATCTATGACTTTCGTCTGTCTGCCTGAATAGAATCCTACCGTATTTCTTACATTTTGTCAAGCCAATTATCCGATATCTATTTTATATCTGTAACAGTCCAGCACTTCAAGATTAATGCAATGATGTACTAGGCTGAACTGTTACTTATATCTATCTTATACAACACGGTCTCATGATGGTTCACACCGATCTTATAATAACCGCACAGATACCGGTCTGTCTCTCTATCCCCTGTATCCACCAGCATAGGGGCGCTTCTTAGGCTCAGGAGCTTTTCCTTTGTGACAGCCAGTATCAGATTCTCCTTTGTTACCCTTCTAATGATCCTGGGACTGATCTGCTGGTTTCCTCTTCCGAAGAGAAATCCATTGCCTCCTAAGCAGGTTACTATAATCTTCGCCGGTACTCCTTCCTCTAACAGCTTGAAGATCTCTTTCTCATTCCCATCCTTTAAGACAATCTTTCTCCCTCTTACCACATCGACTCCCCGGAGCGTCCCCTCTCCTTCCAATCTCTCCTTCAGGCAATAGGTTGTTCCCCCCGGACCGATGATATACAAAAAATCTTCTTCCATGGCAGAAATGATATAATCGGCAAGCTCTTCCCTGCCCGATACGTCTCCTCTGCATATTTCCTTCGCTTTCTGTATCCTGATACCGTCGCTTAAGCTCTGCAGGAATCCATATAAAACCGGACTCACAGACGGATCTTCCAAATCTTTCTCATCGATATCCATGACTTCCCGGTAATCAAAATTCATCTGTCTCCCACGGATAAAATCTCTGAGCAAAGTCCCCGCCTGATAAGGACTCACGGCATAGCAGGCAGAGTACATCTTTACCCCTGCCGGAACAGCCAGGACCGGCACATGGTCTTCCACCGCTTCACAAATATCCCTCGCCGTGCCGTCCCCGCCGCAGAAGACCAGCAGATCTATCCCCTGATTCTTTAAAAGCTTCGCGTAACGCAGTGTGTCTTCCCTCGTAGTAACTTCTCTTTCACCCGGCGCTTTTCCGCTGATAATCTCTCTATCCGCAGGTCTTCCTGTTCTAATCTTCTCATACGGTATATTCGCCGCCGCAAGGACGTCTCCGCCCATCTCTCCCTCCGGAGCAATCACACGCAGACCCTCTTCTTCCCTGATCTGTCTGATACATTCATACGCACGTGTTCCCGCCGTCTTTTTGTAGCCAAGCCGAGCCGCAATCCTGCGCCCTCCGGCACAGTCGCTTCCCTTCATTCCCGCCTGCCCTCCGAGCCCGGCAACCGGATTAATGAGAAATCCTATTTTCTTCATTCCGGTCTATATACCTTCGGGATGGATCATAATCTTAATCGCCTGCCTGGAACAGAACATCTCGAATGCCTTCTCCATGTCCGCAAGCGCATAGTGATGCGTAATCATCGGAGTTACCTCCACACGTCCGTCTTCAATCAACTGCAGACATTCTTTGAACTCCTCACGGGTATAGCAGATGGTGCCGTGTATGTCGATCTCGCTGCGGACAACCTTTCCCAGATCAGTCGGCGCAGGCTGATGGAACAGACCCGTGATATAATAATGTCCCGTTTTCTTCAGGGAATTCATGGCTATATCCACCAGCGGCACAGCTCCCACACAATCATGAACAAAATCCAGCATCTCGCCGTCCGTGATCTCCCGCACCCGCTCCACAGGATCTTCTGCAGAATTATTGATTGTATAATCTGCTCCCAGCTTTTTCGCCATCTCAAGGCGGTCCCTGTCGCAGTCCGCCCCAAGAACGATAATCTTGCGCGCGCCGCGCAGCTTCAAAAGCTGTATGGCATATAATCCGATGGGACCGGGCCCCAGAACCATGACCGTGTCTTTCGACGTGATAGGCATCTTCTTAACCGTACGGTATGCCGAAGCCACCGGGTCAACCGCCGCTCCAAAGTCATAGCTTGTAGTATCTTTTAGCTTTACAAGAACCTTCGCCGGGACACGGACAAATTCTGCAAAAGCGCCGTCCACATGGATTCCTGTCTCGGTCAGATGATCGCAAAGCGGCTCGTTTCCTTCAATACAGAACTTACAATTTCCGCAGCCGATCACGATACATGCGCTGACACGGTCTCCCACTTTCCAGCCTTCCGCCTTTCTTCCGACTTCCACGATATCACCCGCGAATTCATGACCGGGAATCAACGGAAACGGAACCTCCCTGGTTCCTGCAAGGATCGGTCCGTCAGAACCGCAGAACCCCACCGACTTCACCTTCACTATCACATCTTCTTCCCCGCACACAGGCATAGGAACGTCTTTGATGGCAAAACCCGGACCCATATGCTCTTTTACTACTGCTAACATCTCTTTTATTCTCCTTGTCGAATTTTTATTCCACTAGTGTGCTGACCGCATTATATCTGACGAAACTCCGTAGGATATTCGTTCATCTGCAAGGCGGATATTCGACGGCGTAGCGGTGGCTACGGCTAGAAAATCCAATGCGGCAGGCACCTGCCTTTTGCGCCAAACTATCCAAAGCTTAATTAGTCTGTATCATCTAATTTCTTATACGCACGCCACGTAGTTGCGAACTTATCCCACTCTGTCAGGCAGGATTCGTCAATCTGCGCTGCCAGAGCCGCTTTGTGAGGGGCGCTTTTTACCAGCTCCGGATTCGTATATGCTTCTTTTGCAATGGAACGGAACGCCTCGACGAACTCGTCGATATCATCCTTTGAATAAGTTTCCACCGGCTCCGGCGTGAATGGCTCCGGAATCACTCTTGGATGATGACTGGCAAAATAATCCTGGAATCCATAATCCACAATTCTACGGCAGATATCGTCAGTCGTAACTCCCGTATCCTTTGTCAGCTTCTCCCAGCTCAGCCTTGCCTGCTCCATGCGGAACTTTCCCTCTGCCAACGGCATACTAAGCCCCTGAATTGTCAGTAGCTTCTTCAGCATATAATTATTATTCAGTATGGACAGCTCGCCCACCTGCTTCATACCATCCGGTCCAAGAGACCGGATGTAAGCATAGGCGCGTACTAAAACCGCCGGTACACCATAGAATTTCCTCAGTTTTCCGATGCTGTCCGGATGATTATAATCCAGATAATATTTTTCCCCGTCAAATTCAACCGTCGGAACCGCCACGAACTTCTTTAATTTCTCAGAGACGCACTGGGCGCCTGCCGCAGGTCCCTGACAGCCGTGAGGGGATGAAAATGACTTATGCAGGTTATAATGGCACATATCGAACCCGGCGTCCCTTGCCCTGGTAATCCCGAATACACCGTTCAGATTAGCCTGATCATAGACGCACAGGCCGCCTGCCTCATGCACCGTATCCACAAACTGACGGATACGATCATTATAGATCCCTGTATCCTCCGGATTGGTGATCATCAGCGCCGCCGTATGCTCCGACACCGACGCTTTCAAAGCCTCCAGATCGGGAAGCCCATCTTTATCCGGATACAGCGTGATCAGCTTATATCCCAATGTGGCCGCTGTGCCGGGATTGGCCGGATGCGAAAGGATCGTCGTTATAATCTCGTCTCTCTGCTCCCCCTCGCCGTTCGCCTCATGATAAGCCCGGATCGTCTGCACATTGGCAAAAATCGCCTGGGAACCTCCGGAAGGCTGAAGACTTACACAATCCATCCCCGACAGGGCTTTCAGATACTCCTGATCCCGGTACATAATCTCAAGGAGCCCCTGAACCGTACTCTCATCCTGATAAGGATGAAGCTCCGTAAGCTCCGGCGAACGTACAAACTGCTCGTTAATCTTAGGGCTGTACTTCATAGTACAGGTTCCAAGCCCGATATCTATATTGATATCCGTCCCGACCGTCTCCTGGGAAAGGCGCATATAATGCCGCAGCACCTGCATCTGAGACATCTCCGGAAGCGCCGGCTTCTTCTTCCTTCGAAGCCCCTCCGGTACCAGATCTTCCCCGCTCCCGACGCATTCTCTGACCTTATCCGAAGCAAGCGGGATCATAACGCCCCGCTCTCCCGGATTCCCCAACTCCATGATGATGGGTTCGTCCCAGCGCGCTTCATGAAAATCCCGGTCAATTCTTATATTTCCCATATTAACGCTTCCCTCCTGTCACCTCTTCCAATGCGTTCTTAAGACTTTCAATCTCCTCTTCCGTCGTCAGCTCCGAGACACAGTACAGCGCGCTCTGTCCATACTGCGGGAAATCCTCACTCAAGTCCTTCCCTCCGAAGATCTTATACTTAAGAAGCTCCTGGTTAATCTCCTTTACCGTCTTACCCGTCCGGTCGAAATTGACCACAAACTCCTGAAAATTCGCCCCGCCGAACAGATTCACCGTGATCTGTCCCGCCTCGGACAGCCTTCGGATCGCATAATTCGTTTTCTGCAGGATTGTCTCGCCCAGCTCGTACATCCCCTGGGGACCCATGCTCGCAAGATAGATGCCTGCGGTAATTCCCCACAGTCCCGTCTCTGTCCCAAAATACTCGTTTGCATTCTCCCGGCTTCCATGGGAGCATCGGTAATTCATCGCGCGCCCCCATCCATAACGTCCTTCCTTCCCGGTCTTCGCAATCCCGTACATATAAGTAGGAAATTGCTCCGCAAGCTCAAGCTCCTGCTTACACGCAATGAATCCGGCCTGTCCGCCGCCGAACTGCATATGCATGCCAAGAGGCTGTATGTCCCCGCATACCAGATCCGCTCCCAGATTCATCGGACTCTCCACGATGCCAAGGGACGCCGTCTCCGGCTGCGCGATACACAAAGCGCCGTAACTATGGGCAAGCCTTGCGATCTCCTCTGCCTGCGTCTCAAAGAAGCCCAGATAAGACGGATTCTCATAGAATACGACCGCCGCGCTCCCGTCTCTTAATTTCTCTTCCAGATCTCCTAAGTCCATAAGCCCCGTCTTCACATCGGAAGCCACAGCCACGATCTCCCCTGCATTCCTGCAGTAGGCATAAGCCTGCGACTTTATCTCCGGATTCATGGTCGACGGGACTAAAACTGCCCGCCTTGCATTTCCCCTTGCGGCCTGTACCCTGAGTGCAATACGGAAAGCAGAAGACACCGCCTGTCCCGCGTCATAAGTCGTATAGCTTACGATATCAGCATCCAGCAATTCTCCCATCATGCTGGTATATTCGAAGATTGCCTGCATCTTCCCGTGATCAGAGTATGTATCCCCGCAATAAGCCGTCAGAAATTCCCCCCGCATATTCAGCTCGTCGCAGATAGCCGGAACCTGGTGACGGTAACAGCCTGCCCCAAGAAAACTCACATAATCTTCCGTCGTAATGTTTTTCTTCAGGATTCCCATGACGTGCCGTTTCAATTCATATTCATTGACAATCGGCTCCGGGAGATTCAGCCGTTCCTTATACAACAGATCGTCGGGAATCAGACTTTTATAGATCTCTTCGATACTCTCTACCCCAAGCTCATCTAACATCTGCTGTTTAACCGCCGGAACACTGTTCGGCATATAAGGATGGACAAATGCCTTGTCCGTTTCTATACTTCCCATCCGTTCTTCACCTTCTTCTTTCTCCTGTTGTCGGTACTACTATTCATCCTCTGTGATACGGGCAATGCCTCTTTAGACATTGCTGATTCTCATCAGAAAAAGAACACCCTATCTTCTCAGAAAGTTCCATCTCTACACCCAATGTTTCCTTCACGAATTCCACAGCTTCCTTTGCCGCCGTAAAGGAATTACGTTTACAGCATCTTGGTCCCCCAAGCTCTGCGATCGCCCCCAGCGCCCGTGAAGTCATCTGATTAGAAAGCTTCCAGGATTTACCGGTAAGGGGAGTCGCCTTTGTAATAATGCTCATAAAGATGCCGGTACTCACAGCCGCTCCGCAGCATCCCCACAGTCCGCATGCCCCTCCCGGATATTCGCTCCCCCTCGCTTTCATTTCCTCCAACGCATTTTCAAAAACCCGCTGTTCTTCCTGCGGTATCTGACCGCCGCGTTCCTTGAATCCTCCGCTGTTTTCATACGCTGTGAGCAACGCCGCTCCCACCATGACATGGTGCTCCGGACCATGCATGTAGATATAAGGATCCTCCATCAGTTTCTGCATGATAAGAATGGGGTCCTTCTCTTTACTCGCCAGGCATCCTTCTAAGACCACCTGTATTCCTCGCCTGGCATGGCACTCGTCACATACATAATGACCGTCCTCACAGCTTGCATGACTCTCAAATACTCCATGACACATGGAGCACTCCATCTTCCGCGCTTTCTCATAGTATATGACCGGCTTGCCGCACACCAGACAAGCGCCCGCATTTCTCGCCATTTCTGTATCCTCCGCTCCTCTCAAGCTATCGTATCCTGATACCATCCTTTACCACTGCCTTCAGATTCAATTCCTCATCCAACAGCACAATGTCCGCTTTCTTTCCCGCCGTGACGGAGCCATACTCGCCAGATATCCCCAGGCATCTCGCAGGATTCATCGTCGCACAGGCAACTGCCGTCTCGAGCGGAATATTCATCTGTACAACCAGCCTCTTCATACACTCCATAAGGTTCGTCGCCGACCCTGCCAGAGCGCCGTTGGACACAAGCGTCGCTTTCCCTCCGGCAACATTGACGTCCAGACCTCCAAGGGTATACTGTCCGTCCGGCATTCCTGTGGCACGCATGCTGTCGCTGATCAGAATAATCCGGTCGGCGCCCAGCATCTTGAAAGCAGCCCGCACTACAGACGGGTGGATGTGGATTCCGTCACAGATCATCTCTGCGTTTACATGGGCGCTGTCTGACACTGCTCCTACAACTCCCGGGTTCCTGTGGGTGAATGCAGGCATCGCATTATACAGATGTACCGCATGGTCCGCCCCCGCCGCAAAAGCCGCCATCGCCGTATCATAGTCCGCATTGGTATGAGCCAGGGAGATATGAACCTTATCCTTCATCTTACGGATGAATTCCTCTGCATTCTCGTTACGCTCCGGCGCAATCCCCACGAACCTGACCAGCCCTTCGGAAGCATCCAGAAAACGCTGACAGATCTCTGTATCGCAGGAGATGATATTCCGTTCATCCTGCGCCCCTTTTTTCGCCTCGCTGATAAACGGTCCTTCCATATTCACTCCCACCAGATCTGCCGCCGTCCCGCAGCCGGAAGCTTCTGTTTCTTTCTGAACCTCCCTCTTATACTCCGCCGCAACCGCCAGGATTCTCTCCAGCTCTTCAACCGGAAGCGTCATAGTCGCAGGCGAGATCGCCGCCACACCGATAGAAGCTTCATACTCAGCAATCTTTGCGATCGCTTCTTTCGTCCCGTCGCAGAAGTCATAACCGCAGCATCCGTGGAAATGCAGATCAATCAGACCCGGAATCGCATAACAGCCTTCCCCGTCGAGTACCTTCTCTTCACTTTCGTTTCCTTTGGACCGCATACTCTCACCATATTCCACTTCTTTGATCCGACCGTCCTGAATCGAGATCTCACCTTTCCGAAATTCCTTCTCTTCCGTGTAAACCTTTACATTACGAATCACCATATCACAATCACCATACCTTTCTTAGACACCACTGTATCCATTTACCATGTCCCTTAATTATAGTATATTCCCGTCATATACTCAAGAGTCAAAGACCCTGCTGAAAAATAACGAGGGGCGCCGAAAAACAATTTATTTTCCGACACCCCGGCAGTCAATCTATTTATGAATCAAGATATCCTGCTTTCCTCCTGTTGTAGAAGATCAGTAATATGGACAACAACACCAACACTCCCGCCAGAAGCTGTGATACCGGGAATCCAATTCCCGGAAGCAGCAGCTGATCCGTCCTGAGTCTCTCTATCCAGAACCTGCCGAACCCATAACCTGCCAGATACAGCAGGAATACTTCTCCGTCAAACTTCTTATGTCTCCGGTACAGAAGCAACAATATGAAAATCAGCAGACACCATAAAGATTCATAGAGAAAGGTCGGATGAACCTGAATATAAGACACTCCTTCCACCGTCTCCATATGCTCCCGCATAAGATCCGTAATATCCGATCCCCGGACCGCATCCACCGGAAGCCTCATCGCCAGAAGCCAATCCGTATATTCCCCAAACGCCTCACGATTAAAAAAATTCCCCCAGCGTCCGATCATCTGTCCCGCCACCAGACCAAGCCCCGCGGTATCCATAAGAAGCGGCGCAGACAAACGCTTCATCCTCGCAAATACTGTTACTGTAATCACCGCTGCAATGACACCGCCGTAGATCGCCAATCCACCCTGCCTGATATTGAA
>CANODD010000099.1 GCA_947564705.1 uncultured Dorea sp.
CTGACGCCGAAGACGAAAGCAATCCGGAAGAGGGACTTTTTATTACATACAAAGATAAGAAATATAAGTATAACGAAGATGTAATTAATTTTCTGTGTCTCGGGATTGATAAAGAGCTTCCGATAGAGGAAACCATCGAAACCCCCAATATCTCCACGGGAAGCGAGGGCTTTGCAGACGCTGTTGTTTTAGTCAGTATAAACGTTAAAGACAGCCAGATCAAAATGCTTGCAATCCCCCGCGATACAATCGTGCCTGTAAAAATTGTAGATCCCGAGGGACATTTCCTGAGAAACGAAAATATTCAGATCGAAGTACAATATGCATATGGAACCACAGCGGCCGAGAGTTGCGAACTTATGACAGATACCGTATCCAATCTACTTTACAAAGTGCCTATACAGCGCTATTGTTCGATAAATCTGGAAGCAATCGCAATCTTAAATGACGCTGTCGGCGGAGTCGATGTACAGGCATTGCAGGATATCGAACTTCAGGAGCAGCATTATCCTGCGAATACACCGATTCATCTGACCGGAGATATGGCAAGAGATTATGTCCAGGAACGGAGTTCAACACTGAACGGAAGTTTTGAGAGATTGGAACGTCAAAAGCAGTATATCACAAACTATTTTGCAACCGCGAAGGAAGCGATAAAAAACGATATGACCCTTCCCCTTACTTTATACCAGAGCCTCACCGATAAGATGTGTACGAATATCACAACGGAGGATATTGCATATCTTGTCCCGGAACTTTTAAACATGTCAATGGATTTAGAAAATATCTCAATGCTTCCGGGAGAAATTGTGCAAGGAGAAGTATTTGCTGAATATGTGATCAACAATGAACAATTGAAAGAATTGGTAGTGAATTATTTCTATGAAGAGATTTCATAAAGACAACAGTATTATTCGAATCAGACAGATATAACAGAACTATAACCAGGGAGGATTACAGCAATGGATCGAGATGAATTTGAGCGGAACACATCGCCCAAGAAGAAGGGATTAGGTAAAAACAAGATCATTATCGTTGTTCTTATACTTTTGATATTAGCCGGTGTGGGCGCCGGCGGCGGTTTTTACTTATATAACAGTACACAGAAAGCAAAAGCTGCCGCAGAACAGGCCAAAAAAGCCGATCCCGAAAAGACGCAAAAGAAGTATGAAGAATTAACAGAACTGGTAACCGTCGAGGTTGACGAAAACGACCCAATGTTCCGAAAGATTGACTTTTCGGCTGCACAAGGATTAAATCCCGATGTATATGCCTGGATCTGGATTCCGGGAACAAATGTCGACTATCCGATTCTTCAAAGCGAGACCGAGGCGGACGAATATTATCTGAATCATACGATTGAAAGATTGGAAGGGCTTCCGGGAACCATCTATACAGAGAAGTATAATGCAAAAGACTTTTCCGACCCGGTAACCGTAGTTTACGGACATAATATGAAAAACGGCAGTATGTTTGCAGATCTTCACAAGTATGAAGACCAGGATTTCTTTAACAACAACCCTTACGTTTACATCTATCTGCCAGATAAAACGTATAAATACCGGATATTTGCCGCCGTAGGTTTTGACGACCGATATCTGATGGGCAATTACAATTTCTCTGATCCGGATGATTTCCAAAAATATCTGGATGAACTCAGAAATTCGATTTCAGGTTTCGTCAATATGGAGGTTCCCGTTACACAGCAGACAGGCATCTTAACTCTCTCTACATGTATTGCAAACGCGCCAAATCAAAGATGGATGATAAATGCATCAAGGGAAGAATAAATATAATGACATACCCATAAATCGGTAATGAACGATATTAAGGCCTATCAGCGCTTTAATATAGAATCACACAAAGTAACAGATTGAAGGAAGGAGCAAAGAAAATGAAAAAATTAGTTGCATTGCTTACTGCAGGTATACTTTGCCTTGGAATGGGCATGACTGTATTAGCAGGAGAAGTACCAAGCTACCAGCCAGGTAAGGAACCGTCTAATAATCCTGCTGACCATGCATCCGCTACCGTAAACGGAAAAGAAATGGGCGTAACATATGATGACATTACAGATAAGGAAGTTCTGAGTATTGTAAATGATAACAAGAAACTTGAGCAGCTTCTGAAAGATTCCGGATATGACGTTAAACCTGGACAGAAGGTTGAGGGTATCTTTTGGGCAGATGTTAACCTGGAAGACCAGACGATAACACCTGAAGGCAAGATCGCTCTTAATTTATGTATTGGAGATATCAAGGCAAACGGCTTAAAGAATAACGATGTTGTATACGTTTATCACTGGGGCAAGAACGGCCTGGAAATTTTTGAAGCCAGAGTTGAAGATATTGACGGAAACGGCTACGTAAAAGTATCTCTTGATGATTTATCCCCAATCGCTATTGTAAAAGTTACTTCTAACGGAAGCGCTGTTGCAGTAGATAAGAAAGGAAACGTAGTTTCAGAAGTAAAGAAAGCTCCGAAAACCGGAGAATTCTAGATCCTAACTATCGATCAGGTTTTCGAATCTATCAAAAAATAATTTAAAACAGGGAAGCTTAACCCTGTCTAATAAAACAAGCAAAATGGCATAACTGTTATTATGTGTGATAAAAAAGAGAGCTTTCAAACAGCTCTCTTTTTATTTTCCAAATATTTTCCGTTATACCTTCTCCGCGATCTGTCCGCTTCTATAAGCCTCCAGCAGCACTTCCAGATCTTTGATCTGTTCTCTCAGATCGCGTCCGATATCTGTATCCCCTACCATCTTCCGTTCCAACACCCGGTTCACAATGATACTGTCCGAATGTATATCACTCTCCTTCTCTATCGCAGCCTCTGTAGACTCGAAGGGTTCATGGGCAACCAGAATAAGTCCGTATGAATTAGAGATCAGCGTATAACCCGCGATTCCGGTTTCTTTCTGATATGCCTTGGAGAATCCACCGTCGATAACCATAACCTTACCGTTACACTTGATTGGGTTTTCTCCGTTCTTGCTCTTCACAGGGACATGCCCGTTGATAATATGCGTCCCTTCTGCAGGCAGGCCGAACTCTTCAAGGATCACATTGACGATATCCTCCTCTTCCAATAAGCTGTAATATGGATTCTTCTTCTCCTTGTGCGTCTCCTTCTCTGCCAGGAAATACCGCTCGAACGTCGCCATCTTATCCTTGCCGAACAGCGGAGAGCCTTCACTGAGCCAGATATACCACATCATATCTCTGCCTCTCTCCCGCTCCTTCGCATCCAGGGCATGGAATCCCTTCCTTACATAGCTCTCCAGGATCTCATACAGCCCTTTCCCTTTATAAGACTGCCCATAGATCTGCACGACCTTAAGGCTTCCGTCCTCATTCAGCGGTACGCAGCCGTGATACAGCAGGTTATTGTTATAAACCTTATAAAGCGCCCCTTTATTCAGCAGGAACCTCATATGGCGCTGCAGCTTTTCACAGTTCAGGAACGCCTGCTCCAGCCGTTCCATGATATCTTCTTCTTCCTTCGTCAATGCGTAAGGGTCCTTCGGATCGACCGTCGGGAAACTCTTATCCAACATCTCATAGGTCTTTCCGCCGATCTCGATCGTTCCCTTCTCATAGTCGATATGATGCAGCAGATTCCTATCCTCCATCTTGAATTCTGGATTCTTCTTGATAATCTGCCCTTCAACCTTAAACTGGATAACCGAGATCGCCTTATGCATCTTGATATCGATCAGCATCTCGTTCTTACCATGACCGGAATCACCCTTTAACTGGAAACAACTGCAAGGATCATCCTTATAGGTATTCAGGGCAAATGTCGCCAGCGGAAGCAGATTAATTCCATACCCGTCCTCCAGGATATCCAGATTCCCATATCTCGCGCAGATACGGATGACATTGGCTATACAGCCCCTCTGTCCTGCCGCCGCCCCCATCCACAATACATCATGGTTGCCCCACTGGATATCGACCGAATGATGGTCGATCAGCTTATCCATGATCACATGGGGACCCGGTCCCCTGTCATAGATATCTCCCACGATATGCAGATGGTCTACCGTCAGTCTCTGGATCAGCTCGCTCAAAGCAATGATGAACTCCTCCGCCCTGCCGATCTGAATGATCGTATTTACGATCGCATTATAATAAGATCCCTTATCTGTGATATCCGCCTTCTCTGTAATCAATTCCTCGATCACATATGCAAAATCTGCAGGTAACGATTTTCTTACTTTAGATCTGGTATACTTGCTTGCCGCCCGCTTACTGATCTCTATCAGCCGGTACAGCGTGATCTTATACCAATCCTCCATGTTATCTTCTTCCCGCTTAATCCGGTCCATCTTTTCCTTCGGATAATAGATAAGAGTAGCAAGAGCCTGTTTGGTCCTGCTACTCATAGTATTACCGAAGACATCGTCGACTTTACGGCGCACTGCTCCCGAACCGTTCTTCAGCACATGAGAAAATGCCTCATATTCCCCGTGGATATCCGTCAGGAAATGCTCCGTGCCTTTCGGCAGATTCAGGATCGCCTGGAGATTGATGATCTCCGTCGACGCCTTTGCGATGGTCGGATAAAGTTCAGAAAGTCTCTCCAGGTAACGTACTTCCAATTCTTTCATAATCTTTTCCTCCCATGTATATCTTCT
The DNA here is from genome assembly GCA_947564705.1 of uncultured Dorea sp. GTDB lineage: Bacteria > Bacillota > Clostridia > Lachnospirales > Lachnospiraceae > Sporofaciens. Next base: position 4,643 of record CANODD010000099.1, read on the forward strand.
ATCTTTTATAATCTTTTATAATCTTTTTCTTCTTAAACTCTTTTTCTTCTTAGAATCTTTTTCTTCTTAAACTCTTTCCATCTGTGCGGTTGCAAATCCATTTCCAATGTACAGGAAGGGCGTCTTATAACCTCCGTCCCTTAAACAACATTCCAACCGCAGCATTCCGGTCTTTACAAACGGATCACATCAGACATGTCATAGGCGCCTGCCGGTCTGCCCGCCAGGAATTTTGCCGCTTCTACCGCTCCTTTGCCGAACACAGCCTTGGAATAAGCCGTATGCTTAAACTCGATCACTTCATCCGCGCCTGCGAAGATGACTTCGTGCTCCCCTACGATAGTTCCTCCCCGGACTGCCGAGATTCCCATCTCTTTCTTCTCTCTCTTCTTACGCACCTGACTGCGGTCATAAACGTACTCGTAAGCATTTTCCATCGATTCATTGATGGAATCAGCCAGCGCAAGCGCCGTACCGCTCGGTGCGTCTACCTTCTGATTATGATGCCGCTCTACCAGCTCGATATCGAACCCGGCAGGCGCAAGCACCTGCGCGGCATCCTTAAGAAGCTTCATCAAAAGATTAATTCCCAGAGACATATTGGCGGACTTAAGAACCGCCGTCTTTTTTGCCGTCTCCTTTACTTTCTCAAGCTGCGCTTCCGACAATCCGGTCGTACACAGCACTACGGGAAGCTGTTTATCCCCGCAGTAGTCAAGCAGCGCATCCACCGCCCCTGCATTCGAGAAATCTATGACGACATCCGCCTCTACATTACACTCATCTATACTCTGAAACACCGGGTAATCATTCCTGATCCCCGTATAGGTGTCAATTCCCGCTACTAATTCTATCCCCTCATCGGCTTTGATAAGACCTGTGATTACCTGCCCCATCTTGCCGTTACATCCATGCATGACCGCACGTACCATCTTTTGTCCTCCTTCTCCCGGTGTACTGTCTACATCTGCTTTCCCTGCTGCCCGATCATCTTCTTACAAAGCATTCCTGCATATCGGAGAATCTCCGCCGGATCTATGCCAGCTTAATTCCATAATCCTGCATTGCTTTCGCCAAAGATTCCGTATGTTCCTTCGTAAGCTCTGTAAGAGGCATACGCAGAGGTCCGCAGCTCATACCCATAAGCTCCATCGCTTTCTTTACAGGGATAGGATTCACCTCGCAGAATAACTGCTCCACTAACGGAAGCGCCTCTAACTGCATCTTCGCGCTTCCTGCTACGTCTCCTTCAAAAAACTTCGCACAGATATCGTGCGTCTTCTGGGGCGCTATATTCGATAATACGGAGATAACCCCCTTACCGCCTAATGACATAAGAGGAACGATCTGGTCGTCATTACCTGAATACAGATCGATATTCCCGTCTGTCAGCGCCATGATCCTCGCCACCTGGCCGATATTGCCGGAAGCTTCTTTGATTCCTACGATATTCTCCACGTTGTTCACCAGGGCAGCCACAGTCGCGGCTTCAATATTGCATCCGGTACGGCTCGCGACGCTGTACATGATAATCGGCGTCTTTACTTCCTTCGCAACCGCCGTATAGTGCGCGATCAATCCTGCCTGAGTCGCCTTGTTATAGTACGGAGTCACCAGCAGAAGACCGTCTGCCCCATATTCCGCCGCTTCCTTAGACATATCAATCGCCGTCCTTGTACAGTTCGACCCTGTCCCCGCTATGACCGGGATCCTCTTCTTCGTACGGTCTATCGTGAACTTCACGCATTCCAGGTGTTCTTCCTCCGTCATCGTGGCAGACTCTCCCGTCGTGCCGCAAATGATAATACTGTCTGTCCCATTCTCACAGTGAAAATCAATCAGTTCATCCAGTCTATCATAATCAATACTTTCATCGTCTTTAAATGGTGTAACGATCGCTACACCGGCTCCTGTAAAAATAGCCATCCGTAATCCTCCTGACATCCATAATAATAATGAAATCATTCATTTGTGTTGATTTTATAGAAATTCTATCATCAATCAAATATGATGTCAATGAAAGTCTCCGTATGTTTTCGAAGTATGTTTCCGAATCATATGCTTTCTATTCTTCCAGACATTCCAGCTTGCTCACGGACACTTCATAAGCAACCCTCTTCTCTGTCTCCGTCTCTGATAATTTCTTGATATATTCCCGGCTCTGGATCCGCCCTATAACCTGGACATGCTCTCCAACTTCGAAAGTAGAAGCAAATCTCGCGTTTCTCCCCCAGCAGATACACGGTATGTAATCGGATTTCCCATAAGGACGGTTCACCGCAAGCAGAAGATCCGCGATCTCCCTTCCAAGAGGCGTCTTGCGGTATACAGGCAGCTTACATATGTATCCGTCCAGGAAGATATTGTTCGTCTTCGCTCCGTCCAGTTCTTCCTCGATAAATTCTACCTCCCGCACGAACACCGACAGCACAAGGCGGTTCTTCTGTTCGTCGTGCCGGTTATACGAGCGGAACTGCCCGCTTACCATGATGAACTCCCCGATGTAGTCCTGGGATACGTCGATCAGACGTTCCGATACCATCAAAGGAATCCGGTCCTCCGAGTTGCTCAGGCGCTTTACCTGTACGTCTACCATATAAAACCCTTCTCCATACACCTCATGGCTAAAGAAAAACGGCGACGCGATCTCTCCCATAATAGTTACCTGGTTGTTTTCAATAATCTTATCTGACATAATCTTACAATCTCCCTTCCTCTGAATCGTATTTTGAGTTGTCAAGCATTCCTGCATCTTTTCGCAGGGTCATTACATAGTCTATGAAGCAAGTTCTCATTTTAGAACCAAAATACTTGTAAAATTTTCGAAATATGGTAAACTAACGTGTGGAAAAGCCAAATTCTGCGGTTCCAGACAGATATATAAATATGAAAAGAGGATGACGATATGAAAACAACACGGGAGGATGTCAGGAATATCGCGATTATCGCGCATGTAGACCACGGAAAGACAACCTTAGTAGATGAATTACTAAAACAGAGCGGCGTATTCCGCGAAAACCAGGAAGTTGAAGAACGCGTCATGGATTCGAATGATATCGAACGGGAACGCGGCATTACCATTCTTTCAAAGAATACGGCGGTCTATTATCACGGAACGAAGATCAACATCATAGACACACCGGGGCATGCGGACTTCGGCGGCGAGGTAGAACGCGTCCTTAAGATGGTCAACGGCGTGATTCTCGTTGTGGACGCCTTTGAAGGCGCAATGCCGCAGACGAAGTTTGTCTTAAGGAAAGCGCTGGACTTAAGTCTGCCGGTCATCGTATGCATCAATAAGATCGACCGCCCCGAGGCAAGGCCCGACGAGGTGATCGACGAAGTCTTAGAGTTATTCATGGATCTGGACGCCTCCGACGAACAGTTAGACTGCCCCTTCGTCTATGCGTCTGCCAAAGCCGGCGTAGCGGTTCTCGACCTTACGGATGAGGAACGGGATATGAAGCCTCTGTTCGAGACAATCCTCGACTATATCCCGGCGCCTGAGGGAGATCCTGACGCGGATACCCAGGTATTGATCAGCACCATAGACTATAACGAATATGTAGGACGTATCGGAATCGGGAAGGTGGACAACGGTACCATCCGGGTCGGTATGGATGCGGCAGTCGTCAATGAACACGATGAAAGCCGCCAGGAAAAGGTACGGATCAGCAAGTTATATGAGTTCGACGGACTGAATAAAGTCGACGTAAAAGAAGCCACCATAGGCTCCATCGTCGCTGTCTCCGGTATCTCAGATATCTCCATCGGAGACACCATCTGCTCTTTGGAGAACCCGAAAGCAATTCCGTTCCAGAAGATCTCCGAACCGACGATCGCCATGCAGTTTATCGTCAATGACAGTCCGTTCGCAGGCCTGGAGGGTAAATACGTAACATCACGGCATCTGCGGGACCGTCTGTTCCGGGAGCTGAATACGGACGTCAGTCTCCGTGTGGAAGAATCCGACAGCACGGACAGCTTCAAAGTATCCGGCCGCGGCGAACTTCATCTGTCTGTATTGATCGAAAATATGCGCAGAGAAGGCTATGAATTTGCCGTCAGCAAAGCCGAGGTTCTCTATAAGAAGGATGAAAAAGGTAAATTATTAGAACCTATGGAGACTGCCTATATCGACGTACCGGACGAATTTACGGGTACGATCATCGAGAAATTAAGCCAGCGCAAAGGTGAGCTGCGGAATATGGGAACGTCCAACGGCGGATATACCAGGCTTGAATTCCTGATTCCTGCCCGGGGCCTGATCGGATACCGCGGGGAATTCCTGACGGATACAAAGGGCAACGGTATCATGAACACTGCTTTCGACGGATACGCCCCCTATAAAGGAGATATCCAGTACCGAAAGAGCGGATCACTGATCACTTTCGAGACCGGCGAATCCGTAACCTACGGATTATTCAGCGCACAGGAACGCGGG
>CANODD010000100.1 GCA_947564705.1 uncultured Dorea sp.
CTCTTCCGATCTCCAGACGCGTTCCGCCCTCGCTTCCAATATCCGAACCGCCCTGTCCGTTACCGAGACCAACGGATTCTCACTTCTGTTCAGAGCGAATCCATCGACAGATGATCTGTCCCTCATCTTGTCGGCGGCCAGGAACTTTATTCTGCACTGTAATGAGCTCCTTCTTACAAAAGACTTCCAAAAAGCCGCCGCAGAACTATCCCGCCTCCTGGGATTGGGCATCGGCCTGACACCCAGCGGCGACGATTTCCTGTGCGGAGTACTTGCCGGACTTGTCTTCACGGGCAGTTCAGAACACCCTTTCACACATTTTTTAAAAAAGGAAATCACCAGCCGGCTCTCCGACACGATCGACATCAGCGCCGCCTTCCTTTCCTGTGCCCTCGAAGACCAATACAGCCTCCCGGTTAACAATCTCTACCGGCTCCCCGCTCCCGGCGTAATCCTGACAGACTTCGAAGCCATCGGCCACTCCTCCGGTATCGACACCCTCTGCGGAATCCTCTGGTGTCTCGAACACATTGCCGATTAAATATTTCCAAGTATAAAAGGGGGAACTGTCCCGGCATCATCGCATCTTCGCCTGACAATTCCCCCGTTTTATCACGTCATATCAAACTTACAAAATCTATTTAAAGATTCAGATAGTTCTCCAGAACATCTTTCAAGTCAGCCGTAATTCCATAATCGGCAACACCAAAAATCGCCGCCTCTTCGTCTGTATTCACTGCCACGAACAACTTCGTATCCTTGATACCCTCCGTATGCTGAATTGCTCCGGATACACCGAAAGAAATACAAATCTTCGGACGGATCGTAAGTCCTGTCTGCCCGATCTGATGATTGAACGGAATCATCTCCGAGTCAACCATCGGTCTTGTTCCTCCGATCGCTCCTCCGACCTTCTCCGCAAATTTCTCAAGCAGCGCAAAGTTGTCGTCTTCCAGAACACCTCTTCCGCCGACTACGACTACCTCGGCTCCAAGAATGCTTCCCGTCTCATTCTCTGCTTCCACTTCCTCGATGATTTCAATCTTAGAATCACCGACCTTGATATCATCGAAATATTCGATCTTCGCCTGTCCGCCTGCCGCTTCTTCCTGCGGTGTATACACGCCCGGTCTGACCGTCATCATCTGCGGATAATATCCGTCTCTCGTAATAATCGTTACGAAGACATTCTCTCCAAAGGACGGCTTATTCTGTTTGATATAATAAGATCCGTCTTCCTTCGTTCCCACCAGAACTTCCGTACAATCCGCCGTCAGACCGCAGCCCAGCTTCATCGCTACTCTGGAGAAGATGGAACGTCCCTCCGGAGTCGCCGGAATCAGAACACTGGACGGATCAACCTTTTTAAGCATCTCAGCGATCGCCTGGCTTACGGCGTCATCCTGCTGCGAGCAGTCACGCTCTGCTTTTACAGCATAGATCTCTTCGACTCCCAGCTTATCAAGTTCAGCCACGATCCCGTCGGCTTCTTTTGAAAGCACGATCGCCTGAATCTTCTCCCCTGTCGTCTTCTGGATCTCCTTAGCCGCTGAAACCAGTTCTGCAGCTACCGGCTCTAATTTACCCTTATAACTTTCTGCATAAACACAAATTCCATTAGCCATTGATCTATTTTCCTTTCTCCTCTTCAATCAGGTCCTTAAGCTTCTTCGCAAGCTCTGCCGGTGTTCCTTCAAGCATAGCTGCCTTTCTTCCCGCTTTCGGTGAGAAAGAATCTACCACTGTTGTCGGTGAACCTGCGATACCCACTTCGTCAAGCGGAAGCGAAAGATCCGCATTGGTATAAGTTACAAGCGGCTTTGTCTTCGCTGCACGTTTCGTACGAAGAGTTGCAAGACGCGGCTCATTACAGCCAAAATTAAAGGATATCATCGCCGGAAGAGAACATCTGATACTCAGTTTCTTGTCGTGGAACTTCTTCACGGCCACGATCTTGTCTGCTTCTGCGGCATCATACTTCATTCCCTGTGCTTCTACAACATGAGGAATGTCAAGACACTCCGCCACCATTGCTCCAACCTGCCCGGTTGCGCCGTCCGCAGACAGAGCGCCGCCTAAGATCAGATCAAATTCTCCATATTTCTTGATTGCCGCTGCCAGTACCTTTGCAGTCGCAACCGTATCTCCGCCCGCAACCGCTCTGTCTGTTACCAGGCAGGACTCGTCACATCCAAGCGCCATAGCGTCTCTCAGCGCTTTTTCTGCATCCGGCGGTCCCATGGTAAACACAACAACCTTTCCGCCTGTCTGCTCCTTAAGAAGCATAGCCTCTTCAATTGCATTCAAGTCAGCCGGGTTCACCATACCTTCTGAGCTTGCCCGCACGAGTGCATGTGTCTCCGGATCTACGGATACGTCGTTTGAAACCGGAACCTGTTTTATAAGAACTGCTATATTCATGGTTTCCTCCTGAATCGTTTTCTTATAGTCTGCGCAGATTGACGCGCAGACTCTCATAAACTATTGCATCAATTTCTGTATCCTGTTCCTACAGAAGGCGTTTGAATGCCCAATTCTCCAGCAGCGGCGTGCTCTCTCCACGCATGATCAGCTTCGCAAGATCACGGGTTGCGGCAGGCGCCTCGATAACACCGTTTCCGCCGTATCCTGTGGAAAGCATATAGCCTTCAACCGGCGTCTCGCCCAAGATCGGCCAGAAATCCTTCGGCTCTGCACGATAGGATAACCAGGAAGATACAAGTCCGCTGTCTACGATTCCAGGAACCTTCGCCTCTAACTGATCCAGCAGGAAGTCAATAAAGTAATCGTCCGTTCCGCCTGTCGCCGGCAATTTATCCGGATCCCACTGTCCTGCATGCATCGGATTGCTCAGATCCATGGATAAGTGAGACTTACAGATAAAGATATTATCTCCGGCACGAAGTCCGTAGAATTCCGGATACTTCAATACAGGGAATGTATAATCAAGCTTCTTTCCCGGAGGACATAAGAAGAACGCTTCTGCCTTGGTATGCCAGATCGGTACGTCTAAGCCTACCATCTCGCCTGTGAATTTGCTCCAAGGTCCTGTACAGTCAACTACTACGTCAAACTCATAATCCTGTCCGTCGTCCGTCTTAAGTCCCTTGATCTTCTGATCCTCTACAACAACCTCTGTTACCTTCACGCCGGTCTTAACAACAACGCCGTTCTTCTGAGCTTTCTTTGCATATGTATTGGAGATCATAGTTCCGTCAAAATATCCGTCGTCTGCGGTATAGCCTGCGCCAAGAATATTGTCCGTAGAGATATCAGGCAGGATCTCTTTGATACGGTCTTTATCTGTGATGTATTCGCCTGTATAGCCTGCGGCTTTTGCAAGGGCGATACCAGTCTTAATAACTTTCTCAACTTCTTCGTTGGTCGCCACAACCAAAGTACCGGTCTTATCAAAACCTGCGGAACCTTTTTCCTCAGCTTCCATCTTCAGATAAGACTCAAAACCGTAAAGTCTTACATCCCAGTATCTGTTCTTCAGAGAATCGTCAAAAAGACATACCGTACCCGCTGATTTCGCTGTGGAAGCTCCGCCGATCGTATCTTTCTCGAATACGATCACCTCTGCTTCTCCTTCATAAAGACTCAGATGATACGCCAGAGCCGCCCCTGAGATACCTCCGCCGATGATACCGATTTTTTTCTTTGCCATAGTAATTACCTTCCTTCTTTTTATTTTTTAATTCCCTCTGCCGAAGTGCGCCTGAAAATCCATTCCCGTCATCTTTACGGCCATACTCCGGCGGCAGGATTTATAACTTATTAGCACTAACGATCTACATTTAAAACTGTCTGAAGCAATACATTACATCCGTTCTCAATATCTTCATCCTTTGTATACTCATACCTCGAATGACTGATTCCTTTTTCACTCGGAACGAAAATCATACCCGTAGGGAACACGCTTGTCATAATCAGTGAATCATGGAAAGCGCCGCTTGGAATCGTACAGTAATCAATACCAAGTTCTTTCACCGCTTTCTCCACGTTCTCTTTCACCCACTCGGACATCGGCGCCGGTTCATGGAAAGATGTAGGAACAAACGTATGAGTAACCCCATACTTTTTACAGATCTCCTCCAGGAATCCCCGCAGCTTCTCTTCAATCAGCGACATAACCTTATCGTCCTGATCCCTGATCTCCAGGCTGAATGCACAGGTGCCGGGAATGACATTGACCGAATGCGGGGTTACCTTAATCGTGCCCACGGTTGCGACCGTAAATTCGTTGCCGTATTCCGCCGTAATCTCCGGTATCTTGTTGATAAACCCGGCCGCCGCTACCAATGCGTCTTTACGGTCTGCCATAGCCGTACTTCCGGCATGGTTCGCCTCACCGGTCACCACAACATCATAACGGTTCACCCCTGCGATAGACGATACGACTCCGACAGAAGTATCTGTCTTATATAATCTTGCCCCCTGTTCCACATGGAGCTCTATAAAGCAATGTACAGAAGAAGGGTCCTTCGCCGCCTTAAGCATGTCCCCACTCGTAATGCCGTAGGATTCCATGACCTTTCCTCTCTCTTCACCGTAGATATCTGCCTCCGAATCACTGACTTTCGGATCCTGTCCGCAGATTGCGCTGCTTCCGGTGAGACCCTTTCCAAACCGGAAACCTTCCTCATCGGTAAATACGATCACTTCAATCGGATGCCGGGGAACATATCCCTCTTCCTTGAATGTCTCGCAGATCTCCAACCCGCCTACACATCCAAGAACACCGTCATATTTTCCTCCGTCCGGCACGGTATCCAGATGAGATCCCATTAGAATCGCCGGAAGCTTTTCATCCTGCCCCTCCATGCGGGCAATCAGATTACCGGCCTCATCTATCCTGCACGTCATTCCAAGAGCTTCGGCCCAGGAAGCAAAAAGCTTTCTTCCCTTTACATCCTCTGCGGAAAACGCCATTCTTGTAAATGTCCCGTCTTCCTTCTTGCCGCACTGATAGATCTCTTCTAACCGGGAAACAACTCTCTTTCCATTTACCTTCATAATTACTGTCATCTCCTCCTTTCAAGATTAATAATTCAGCACAATTCACAAAAACGCATATCAGACTATAGTTATATTGCATAGATAAAATCACTATAACATATAATCTTTGTCTATAGTTCACATTATAGATAAATAAATAACAACAAACATTGGAGAATAAAGATAAAAAAAGAGATACTTTTTATCCATTTTAGACAAAAAGCATCTCATTCTTCCTATCTTTCCATATTATGAATCATTTTGTAGACAATCAACCCAATCCGAACTGCCAGCACCTCACTGGGATTATGAAAATCAATTCCCGTAATTTCCGTAATCCGTTCAATTCGATACGCCGCCGTCTTATAATGGATAAAAAGATCCTGGGAGGTCTTCGTAAGATTCTGGTTTCTGTCAAGATAGGTACTCAAAGTCAGAATCAATTCCTGTCTCTGCTGCTTTTTATTATAATGAAATAATTTCTGCAGCGCTTCCGGAATATATTCATAGAGTTCTTTCGCACTGTCTACCTGGCACAGCAGCTTAAAGATCCCCATATCAGAGAAAAAAGCGATCTGTGACTCCTGATCGGTGTGCTGATCTTCAAATATTCCGATAAACTCCAGAGAATCCCTCGCCTCCTTATAACTATCCGAGATATTGGAAACTCCTTCGATTTCCTTTCCTACGCCTGCGCGCACAAAAAGCCCTTTATTCTTTTGGCTGATCCTCTTCTGTATCCTTTCCACCGTTGCCTTCAGCTCTTTACGGTAATCTTCCTGCTTCTGCCCTTGTCTGATCTGCTGGATGACGATCACCTTGTCCACATCGTTACGGGTTCTGACATCCTCAAATTCATTTATAATCGCATCCCGTAATATGCTGTCATATTTAAATTTCTCATTCAGCTTCTCGAATTCCTGCATACCCTCATTCCACAGCTTGAAAATCAATACCCGATAATACGCGTCCATCGGTATTCCAAGCTTCCTGATCGCCCGCTCAAGTTCATGAGCAGAATGTGTCTTGCCGTTCAGCAGCTGTGTAATGATGTCGTTCTGGAACTTTTCTTCCAGCTCCTCGACGGCGTGCTGACGGAACATCTCCTGCCGAAGCGCCGTCACCGCATTCTCAATGGCTATATCGTCCATATCCCCAAACCGGCTTTTTGACGCCGTGACAACAAGATACATGCTTCTGTTGTACATAACCCGCCACTTCACAAAATACTGTTCACATTCCCTGGAATTCTCTCCATCCAGAACCACCGTCTGCCGGAAATATGTATACTTGGAATAGAATTGCGGCCGATACTCTTTCGCCTGCCGCGATATCTCCATCTGCGGCATACAGCCCTCCGTCCCTGCAATAAAATCCTTATTCTGGTTAAAAAGCGCAATCGGATTACCGATCAGCCTTTCCAACATATCCAGAATCTTTCCTATACTTTCTTCCGTAGAACTGTAAGAAAAGGATACCGCTGTAAAATTATCATAAGTGGTCTTAAAATATTTCAGATACTTAACTTCCTCATTAAAAAGCTGCTCCAGAATCGGCTTCAAAATTTCCCGGAACGAAAGCTCAAACACCACCTCCAGAATCGGAACCGAAAATTCTTTCGCAAATTCCAGAATAAATCTTACCTTCTCGTCGATATCCTCCACATCATCCCCGCGCTTTATAACGATAGCGCTGACTCTCTTTACCGCCAATTCCCGGAAATACGCGCTGAATTCCTCCATGCTGCAGGCCTGGAACGCATAGAACCTTGTCAGAAGCACCTCCCCGCCGTTGATGAACCTGACGATATCCGGAGCCTCAATAATCGTAGCTCCGCGCACCTCATTATCAAGACCTGCCTCTCCCCCCAGAAGCTTTGCCTCGTTGAAGATATCCAGTTTCATCATATCCCTCACGCGAAATCCCATAACTCTTTCCCTTCCTTCATTTCCCTTCTTGTTTCTAATACATTATTTTCTTGATTATATCACGAATCCCTTCAATTTCCAGCCTCTTGAAAACCATTTTATTATAATAATCTGCCATTCTGCTTCATAAACACATACTGCTTCATATCTCTGGCGGCGCCCTGAGGAATTTCCGAGAACTGACATCCGTATCCATACCGCCCGTCCCGAAAATCCTCTTCTCTCAGAATAACGGCTTTCAACAAATACTCCTTCTCAACAAAGATATAACGGAACTCTATTGTGTCGTCACTTTTCAGCCGCGTCCTGGTGATAAAATATAATCCTCCTTCGCTGATATTCTGGATATCGCCGCTAAATTCCCCTGCTTTAAACGATGTAAACAGAACCTCTTCTTCCACTTTCACCCTCAAGTATCTCCGGCCCTGTACGATTTCCATTACATCCAATATCTCACAATCTGCAATCCAGGGCTCTGAGACTGAAGATTCGTAATTCCTTCTGACCGAAAGCACGCACTTTGTTTTTATACATCCGATCTGTGCGTCAAAAAAATCTATCCTCACCTGTTCTGAATCGGGCAGGTCCCCCTCCCTTTTCAGATATAAAAAAATCTGATCCCCTGTATATTTTACCCGAATTCTCTTCTGCTCCGTCTCTTCAGAACCGTATACGGTGCATACGGTACAATTATTTAAAACCATACTTCACACTCCTCTTTTATCCTGTAACAGTAAAGCTTGTGATATCAAACCGATACCAGCTTCTTTATAACACGAAATTACCAGCCCCGTATAAGAACAAGGCTGGCAAAAAGTTTAATACCCAAATACCCCCTCTATAGATTCATCATTCTCCACCCAATCCCTCACAAGGATCATACGGTAGTCCTCTTTCGTATCACGGATATATACCTTCTCGATCCCGGCGTTGATGATCAGCCTCTTACACATCGAGCAGCTGCTGGCATTCTCAATATAATTTCCTGTATCCACCTCTATGCCGGTCAGATACATGAAACTTCCGATCATCTTGTCCCTGGAAGCGCTGATAATCGCATTTGCTTCCGCATGGACACTGCGGCACAGTTCATATCGTTCTCCTCTCGGTACACCCATCTTCCTGCGGACACATTCCCCGATATCCGTACAATTCTTTCTCCCCCGCGGCGCGCCCACATATCCTGTGGATATGACCTCGTCGTTTTTGACAATTACCGCCCCGTAGTGGCGCCTCAGGCAGGTGCATCTCTGAGCCACCATTTCCGCAAGATCCAGATAATAATTCGTTTTATCTCTGCGCTCCATCTAATCCTCCTATCTCTACACATCGTAAAACATTAAAATCTTTTGTATTTCTATTATCGTCTAACTTCAAGAAAATTTCAAGCAATAAAATACCCCATATTGATACGGACTTCCTTACGCTCCCTGTCACGGTTAGAATAACAGCAACTGTCAAACCCTATCATCTCGAAGCCTTCCTTCTCATAGAAGCATATCGCCCCCGTATTGCAGGACTGGGTTTCCAGAATAACCGCCCTGCGGCGCTCCTTTACTGCCTGCTCCTTCGCCATAGCCATCAGCCGATGCCCGATTCCTTTCCTTCTCAACTTCTCATGCACCCATAATTCTGTAACCATCAGCCGGTTGCTCCATTCCTCCGGACAAGTCTCAATACAGGCTGCCATCTTTCGCCCTTTTGCATCCTCCTCCACGATTCCCCACGCATACGCTTTCTCCCAATGAGGCTGGTACAATCTGTCCGGATAGTCATACTCCTCGGGATAATGCGTCACAGGCGCATCAAACTTCTTCTTATGAACCCTCACATCATATCCCTTCTCATTCCTGTCAATGATCACATCGTAATACTCTTCCGTCGTATATCTCATAGGTATCACCGTACCTTCCCATTCTTCCCTGGGAAGATGGATAATCTTTAAATCCTCAATCATACTTCTCTCCTTCTGAAATAATCACGTTCTCTTAGAATATTAAACTCCCACGCCTGCGCTTCTCTTTTGGTTGCAAATCCCCTCTTTTGTGTCTGTTTC
>CANODD010000101.1 GCA_947564705.1 uncultured Dorea sp.
ACCGGTCCAAACAGGCTGCTTTTCTTCTCATTCAAATAAGAAATTGCGACAGCCTCAGGAAGTATCAAGGAGGAATTCCCTTCATATTCCGGTTCCCCGACGGTTTCTCTTAAGTCCGGAACTGATTTGCAGAGCCGGTCCTTCAGATAAATCTGGTCCTTTAGTACATAGATTCCATCTACCTTCATACTGTCGTCCAATGCCGCCCCGTCCTGCGCCCCGCTGTACACGGCGTCGATATCCTCAAGCGCCGCCGCGAACCCGTCGCCGCCGTCCGTATAGAGTTTCCGCTCGCCGGTGTAGACCTGATTCATCTCCTCCGTCGTCTTTCCTAAGAGATCACTGTATAACAGCTCGTCCTGACTGAAATTGCCGGTAAATATCTCGTTATCCCCGGAGTCAAAGAGCCGCCCCTCGCCGTTCTTCATACCCTTTGAGAACCCGCCGGTATACTCCTTGCTTCCGTTCTCCCGGTAAAGAGTCCCTTCTCCGCTATAGTCATTGTTCTCAAAGTTTCCTTCATACTTCATCTGTCCGCCGGGGTAATAGAGCTTCCCCTCCCCGTTATACTCGTTCTTCTTAAAGTCTCCTGTATAGACGATCCCCCCTGACTTTCCATACAGAGTTCCCTTCCCGGTCACAAAGCCTTTTTCCACACTTCCTTCATAAGCTACATATCCTGACCGGGCCTTGATCCTTACGTTTCCTTTCGCGAATTTCAGGGGGATCGAATCATAAGAATACGTCCGGATACCGCCCTTTCCGGTAAAGACCGACGGCGGATTAACAAATATAAGATAATAGAGGCTTAAGATTCCCAGAATCAGCACGGTCAGCCTCGCCAGAGGCTTACTGACCATCCACGCAAAGAAACTGACGTAATCCTTTCCGTTTTTCGGCTTGACATCCACGAGGCTCTTCGCCGCATTCCGAACCGCCGAAGCTGCCTTCGCTTTCTGCTGCGTTGGTTTAAACAGTCTCTTTAGCCTCGACCGTACCCGCCGTACAACCGATCTGACGGCAGCCTTCAGACTTTGTAACATCCCTTTCATCTTCTGCTTTCTCCTTCTTCCCGCCCACAACGAACCAAACGTCGCCAACCAAGCCTGGTATTTTTATCGGATATACGACTCATTTACAAACAGACCGTACCCTGCATCCGCAGACGCTCCACCTCCAAGACGGTCCTCACAGGCGAACAGATACCACTTTGCCACATCATCCTTCGGGCACTCCCTTAAGACTTCCGCGAAGATATTTCTCGCAAGATAAAAATCACTTCTATAATATAAGTCAAGAGCTTTTGCAAATTTACCGGCCTGTCTCTCTATGCCGCGCCGCTTTGAAGCCGGATAAGCCTCCAGAACCTCGTAGAGATTCTGATTCTCGCCGGACACCCTGATATAGCCGATCTCCCTGAGGCTCATCGAATCTTTAAAATCCTCCGCCATATCTTCTGTCACGGCGATCTTGACCCTCAGTTCCCTGAGCCTGTCCGCAAAGAACAATAATTCCTCTCCGTGGTCGGCAGAAAAATACGGCCAGACACGCCGTTTATTCCCCGTAATCCCATAGGTATAGCCGGAAGGATATAAAAGCATCATCACGTCGCAGGCAAGTCCGCTCTCCTCCATATCGGCAAGCAGGTGTATCCACGTATGTACGGCGGATTCCGCCCCGTCTAAGAAGACGCCCCACACCCTTTTCAGATCTACAGATTGCGGGAAGAATACAGACTGTCCTTCTTCCTGCGCCTTAAGAAATACATCCGAGATCTGATTTTTGATGGTCCGGTACTCTTCCTTACTCCCGGCAGAGTCTGTCTGTACCGTAATACACCCGATGATTCCTGTATCCGAGATATATTCGCCTGCATCTATCCCCTCAAGATCCTGCTCCTTAAACAAGCGTTCTACTGCTTTGGGAACAAACCTTAAATATACTCTCTGCCGGCTGATCTGCTGATATTGCATCCGCTCTATTTCTCTGGCGCAGGCCCATGCCCCGCTCCACAGCGTATCCATCTCCCTGTCCAAAAACAATGGTTTCTTCTCCATCCGGGAAGTTCCCTTAAGAGACTCTGTAAATGCTCTCACCAGCTTTTGTATCCTCTTCCTCTCTAAGAAAACCTGGAAAGAGATCAGAATCGTTCCCACAGCCAGGAGGACCGTCCCCGATATGTAGATCATGCGAACCTCCGTCAGCGCATCCCGGCTTTTCAAAGCCGTAGTACAGATTCCCCCGAAAGAAATCATCATACATACAAGCAGAACTTCCTGAACCATCCATCTCCTTAAAAGCCCCGACCTCCGTTTCACCAACCCATAGACCAGGAAAAACAGGCCCAACAGCAGGAGTATTCCCGCCATGGTCCAAAACACTTCATTCCCTTTCATCGTCCCCGCCTCCGTTTTCCTAATTTAACAGCGATTCCCGGCCGATCGTCTCAAAAGTACCGGCAAAAATCCGAAGAAACGGGATATCCCCGAATATCATCTGGGAGAGAATCATGAATACCGCGATCACTCCCAGAAAAACCGAGACTATCAGTAATATCCGGATGATCGTCCCCCTCTTTGCCTGAAGGAAATCTTTGATCCTCTCCTTTCGCTTCACCTTCTTCCAGTCCCCCGCATCCATATGGATATCTCTGAATAATTCCGCAAAATGTGAATATCCGTCCTTTAACAGCTTTTTACGGATCAAATTCATCCCGATGGTTTTTTCCATCTCAGGAGTATTCTGCATGATGTCAAGAACCATTCTGGCACACTTTACCACACAGTCTTTCTCCCCGATCTCTTCATTCAGCTCCGTAAGGTCCAACTGGTAACTAAAGAAAATGCTGTGATCCCTTTCTATATGAACCTGACTCTGACAAAGGATCAGGTACAGAATCGGCCACGCCTCTCCCGAAGAAATGCACTCTATCAACAAATTCATGCAGATCTGCTCGCACTCCTTGCCGGAACGACGTTCGCTCCAATAGAACTTGTGAAGAGGCCTCTCCTTCTTATAAGGATAGACGATGCAGAATTCTTCTCTTCCTGCCGGCATCTGCCCGCAGGATTCCCTGCCCTCCCTTAGGCCGTCCTCCCAAACCTTCATCAGCCGCTTTGCCGTTCCATGATCCTTCACAACGATCAGTGTGTGATATTCTCCGTCCGCATCCTTATCGGTTTCCTGTGCGACCCATACCTCCATCACCTCATTTTCCAAAACCTTCCTTATGCAGTTCAGTTTTTTCTCGCCGGCATTGTAGATCATATATCGCTCCTGTTTCTTTCTTTATCTCTCTTCGCCCGCACGATAGCGTACGCGTACGCGCAGATCACTGGCATATCCGTACAATAGATACGGATCTCATATACTCCTTCCTTACGCGGCGCCGTATATACGCCGTCGGCGGTGATATCTCCGCTTCCGCCCTCTGTCAGTTCATAGGTCACGCTACATTTCTCCATATTGTTGAACTTGACATTAAAGTAATAACTCTCCCTGGTACCAAGGACCACCGTCGGCGTCTCTGCCGCGATGCTCTTATTGCCGTATTCCTCGTCTTTCCAGTTCTCCTCCCCTGACGGGAACAGCATGGCAACCCATCTGTACGTCAGGACAAGACAGTCCATATTTTTAAGAAGTTTTGCCGCGACGATAAAACTCCCCTTATCATTCAGCACTTTTACGGCCGTCTCAACATTTGTGATTCCTTCTGTCTCCGCGTCAAAGAGCTCCGCGTTGCCATAGATCGTGCTCTTTATGTTGGCGCCGGGCACACTCTCGCTCTCATACTGTTCATATCCCAGCTCTATATAGACATTGCCTCTCCCAAGCCCATGCATGATCTCTCCGGAATAACAGACATCCCCCTTCTTCGCATCCGCCCCAAGAGGTATTTCCACGATCCCGGTGGCAACGGCCGGCCCCTCCTTCTTTCCGGGCAGCATCTTTTGAAACTTCGAATCTTCTTTGGTATTCTCCGGCCTAAAATGAAGAATCTGGTCCTTTTTCCGAAAAAAGGCGCCATACTCCTTTCTCTTCGCCTCCCGGCCCGGGGCGCTGATGTATCTCTTCACCCCATGCTCTCTTACTTCGTCTATGATATAGGCGCTGTCTGTGCGAAGAAGCTTAAGCTTCGCCAGAATGATATAATCCTTCTTCTCTTCTAGGTTCAGCATCTCAAGGCTTGTCTTACCGATCTCTTCCATCACAAGCCCGTCCGGGTCAGCGTCCCGGAGCCGGATCTTAAAGGAATGATTCCCCCTCTCATCCTGGAATACCAGAGTCGTCTCATCATCTTCCGTCTCTTCCGACTCGACCCAGTAATCCTTCTTAACCTCCTGCCCCTTTAGAATCGTTACATCCGTAAATTCCATCTTGAGTTCATGCTTTCCGCCGCCGGCCGTGAACGCCGGCATCTGGAGCACTCCCTTCCAGGTGACTGGTTCCATATCGTCCGATAATTTCTTAAGCTTCACCTGCACTTTCGCAAGCGCACCTTTGCACACAGTAACCGGCATCATCACTTCCACACAGAAGTCCTTGCCGGAATACAGCCGGTTCACCATGAAAAAATCATTCTCAAGCTCAAACCCCGCCATTAACTCTGAAGCATCCTTAAGAAACAGCTCATATCCTTCGCTGATCCGGTTATATTCATAAGAATCTTCCTGTCCTTCCCTGTTCACCGCGAATACAGAATGCACCGGCGTCTCCTGATAACGCATACACAGAAGTACCTCGTCGCCTTCAATCTCTCCAAAACCTTCGATGGCGGATAATTTCTTCACCGCCGAGGACTGTATCAGAATCTCACGGCCGAAATCATCAATGGCTGCGCCGCTCTCCACCAGGATAGACAGATCGTCCAGGCTGAACACATTGCACCCGCATATAATTCCGGAGCCGTAGATCAGAGAATTGATAAAACGTCTTTTATTGTTAAAATATGTCTGCTCCGCCCGGAAATCAGAAGAAGTCAGCATCTTTCCCGCATAATACCGGTTGCGCTCAAACGGATATAACTGATTATTTTCCACGTTCTCTACCTCACCCTTCTCAAAAATATAACTTCATGTCTTACTTATCTAAAAATACATAGCCGGTTCCTCGGACCGTCCGGATCATATCGCTGTCAAGATAGTTAATCTTCTTCCTCAGATTGGAGACGTGCACCATCACCGTCCTGACATCCCCCAGATCATCGGTCTTCCATATCGTATGGTAGATCTCCCCGTATGTCAGAAGTTTTCCGGGATTCGAGATGAACATCTCCAACAGCTTGTACTCTATAGGCGACAGATGCAGCCTGTCCTGACGTGCGCCGTCCTCCCCGATCTTCCACACCATATGTCTGGACGAATCTATCTTAAACTGACGGAAGATCAGTCCCTTCCCCTCCGGCGACTCCTCCTTGTATACCCTGTAACGGCGGATATTGGAACGAATCCTCGCAAGCAGCACCTTAAAATCTACAGATCGATCCACATAATCGTCGCCCCCGCAATTCAGTGTCCTGACCTGCATGTCGCTGTCACCGCTGCATCCCATAAAGATAATCGGAATAAAATAGTCCCTCCTGATCCGCCTGCAGAATTCAAGCCCTTTCTCGACGGCAAAGTCTACTCCCAGCAGGATCAGATCTATATTCTCACTTTTTAATACCGCCGCCGCTTCCTGTCCGGATACCAGCAAAAGCACCTTATACGCATTCTTTTCTAACCGCTTCTTAAGACACGCCCCAAATCTCTTATCATCCTCCACCACCAAAAGCTTCCCCTTTTCCACAATATATCCCTCCCGCCCGGTTTTTCTGGAAGATTTTTCTATTTTATTATATCTTTTTCGACATTTTTCGCCAATACCGCTCATGTTTGATTTCTGCCGTTCAGTCAAAAAAGCTATGGAATCTGAAGTATCACATGCATGACGAACCAACTCTCACTTCTCTGGAATCTGGCGTTCCCCTTATACTTTCTCGCAATGATATCGATACTGTGAAGTCCCTCTCCTTTCCCGCTGCTTCTCTTCGAGGACGGGAATTTTCTCCAGTCCGCGAACTCTTCTCTCCTGACGATTCCCGACATGCATTTATTCTTCATACTGATCATCAGGAACTGTCCGTTCACCCGGATGTCGATACCTACAAACCGTTCTTCCACCGGCAGCCGTCTCTGTTCTTCGATGGCATTCTCCAGGCAGTTTCCGAACAGAACCGTAATATCCATAGGCTCAAACATATAGCTGCTTCCGATCTGGAAATTCGTCTGCACCCTGATCTGTTCTTCCTCCATCTGCTGAAGATAATAACGCAGGACACTGTCAAGAATCATATAACCGGTAAGACGCTGACTCTCAAGCCTGGTATACGTCTTCTCATATTGACTTAGATATTCTGTGATCTCTCTTTGCTTTCCCTGCTGATTCAAGACTCCGATCACATTCAGGTGGTGATGGATATTGTGATGCATCCGCTTCATCTCTTCGATATTTTTTCCGATGCTCTTACTCTGCCTGTCAAAATTATCTATCTGGCGCTGAATCTCATAGTGCTCCTGCATCAGCCTGAGTTCATTAAAAAAGAGAGAATACATAACTACAATAATACCGATTACGGCAGTAACGCTTAAAAGCGAGTAATAAAAATTTCCAAACAGTATCAGCTTGCTTTCCACACAAAACAACGCCAATCCCATCATGACAGATACACACTGCCGCCTTAACATCCTGTCATCAATCATCTGCAGGCACGGTTTCACCATTTTCATCAAGTATAAGTAGATCACAGGATAGGTAACCAGCGTTGCGAGCGTAAGTCCTATCAGATTCTCTCTGAAATACGGACACTCAGGATACTCGGCTCCGCGCTGATGATACACAAACAGCGCGCTTATAAGATAGACGACTGCGGCATAGCTGCACCCGATTCCTGTCACAATCAATTTTTTTATGAATTTGGATCTGACCATATAGAAAAAATAAAGACAAAACAGTACAATGATAACCATCATCAGACTGTCTCCAATGACTCTCCCCAAGCCTTTGATATCTTTAAAAGAATAAACGGCCGCAAATATCACCGCAAATAAAATAAGCATCAGGCTCCCCTCAATGTAATAATCCCTTTTCATTCTTCGGAATTCTTCTTCCTCGAACAGCCAGCCTATCAACACCATCACCGGAAGTGTCTGAAGCAGAACTCCCGTAAACTGCACCAAGCCAACACCAGTTTTCATTATGACGACCCTCCTTCCCCTTTCTCTCCTTCCTGCTCCATCTTCCAGAAGAGAAAATCGTTATAACTGTTCATCACATGATTCTGTTCCCTTCGGCTGATCGATAAGATCTCGCCGTTTTTCAGGGTACACTCTGTATAGTCAATCCGGCTGACATACTCCATATTGACGATACATCCTCTTGTAATCCTGACAAACTGAGGCATCTCTTCTACTTCATGCTCGATGATATGGAACGGAGAATTCACCCATGCGTCCCATTTGTGCTGTTCCATATGTATCTCTGTCCCACGGTCTTTGCCTCTGATATATATGATCTGAATAAGGGGAAACTTCCGGGATTCTTTTCCGCTCTGTATCTCAAGATACTTTTCCGGTTTCTTCTTTTCCCGCATCCACCGCTCCAAAACGGTCATAATTCCCTTCTCCGTCACCGGCTTTACCAGATAGTGGATCGCTCCCACCTCGAACGCCTCCACCGCATATTCCCTGGTATTGGTGATGAAGGTGATCTGCGCTTCCGGATGCGACTTACAGATGTCTTTCGCAAGCTCGATTCCATTTTCTTTGTCTTCCAGCAGAATATCCAGTATATACAGCTCATACCTTTCTCCGCCCCGGACGCGTTCCATCAGCTCTCTTCCGGTGGCAAAGCCCTCGATCTGTTCTTCGATCTCCAAAGCCTCTAAAACCATTCCGAATTTCTTACGTATTAACTCCCTCTCAAAAGCATCGTCTTCACAAATTACAATTCCCATTTTTACCCCCCCCCCTCCCAAATTTCATGCTCCGGCCTCTTAACCGGCGCTTTTTTACTTCTTCTCTATGTAAAATGGCAATCTGACTATAACCCAAAATAGAGGGTATTTGCATACCCTCTTTTCGCCGTCTCAGGCAAACTAATGTCTGAATTTCACTCCAGTACGCAGACCACCGACAACCTTCTCCAATTCCTTTTCAGAAACTTCTTTCTTTGTGGCTGCTTCCGCTGTCTTTACATTTTTCTTGGTTTCTTCCTTTGCCATACTTCACGCCTCCTTTCTTGATTGGAATCTGTAAAAATTATAACACGGCGGTTCCGGCCTCACAATTAATCCGCCCATATCTTTAAAAATCTTTAAATTCACACATTAAGCTGCTGACGCTTCACCAGATCGGCAAAAATCCCGTCCTTTTTTATCAAAGCCTTGTACTTCCCCTCTTCCACGATCCGCCCTTCATCCATGACAAATATCTTATCACAGTCTTTGATCGTAGATAATCTGTGGGCGATCACGATCCTGGTACATTTCATCTCTCCCAACGCTTCGGTAATCTTCTCCTGCGTCAGGTTATCCAGAGCAGACGTAGCCTCGTCGAACATAAGAATCTTTGGTTTTGCAACGACAGCCCTGGCGATCAGCAGACGCTGCTTCTGCCCTCCGGATATCACTCCCCCGCCTTCTCCCACCAGAGTCATCATCCCCATAGGCAGTTCCTTGATGCTATCTTCCAGCCCGGCGATCCTTGCGGCCTCCCAGGCATCGTCGATTCCAAGCCAGGGAGCCGAGATTATAATATTAGACAGGATATCCCCGTCAAATAAAAACCCGTCCTGGAGTACGCTTCCGATATTCTGACGCAGAGAGGTAAGGTTTAATTTCCTTATATCCTTCCTGTCATAATATACCGCTCCTTTCCTCGCCTTCTCCCACCAGAGTCATCATCCCCATAGGCAGTTCCTTGATGCTATCTTC
>CANODD010000102.1 GCA_947564705.1 uncultured Dorea sp.
GACTTCGCCGGCAAGGGGGGCGACATGGGTCTCAAGATCGTCCGCAATGCAGTTCTTGAGACCCATGTCGCCCCCCTTGCCGGCGAAGTCTATGAACTTCCGCTTCCCAAGGAGACCCGGGCAGGGGAATATACGATTACCGTCTCTTTCCACTTAAAGGAAGATACGATCTGGGCGCCACGCGGACATGAAATCGCTTTTGGACAGTATGTATACCAGATTGCCGCGCCCCAGACCGTGTGTACCGAAGGCTTCACCGTGATCCGAAGCGACCACAACATCGGAGTCAGAGGCAGACACTTTGAGGTTCTGTTCTCTACATTAAACGGCGGCCTCGTATCTTACAGATATGCCGGAAAAGAAATGATTGAAGCGATCCCGAAGCCGAACTTCTGGCGCGCCCCCGTGGACAATGACTGTGGCTGCAACATGCCGGGCAGATACGCGCAGTGGAAGATTGCCAGCATGTATCTGACCCACAAAATACCAGGCACGAATCCGCCTGCCATATGCAAACCCAGCGTCACGGAATCCGAACACAGTGTCTCCGTTATGTTCACCTACTATCTGCAGACCGCCCGGCCGGCAGACTGTCAGGTAACCTATGAAGTATTCGGCGACGGACATGTGAAGACTACTCTGTCTTTTGATCCGGTAAAAGAGCTGGGAGACATGCCCGAATTCGGCATACTCTTTAAGCTAAGCGCCGATTATGACCATGTAAAATGGTATGGACTCGGTCCTGCAGAGACCTACGCGGACCGCAAAAAAGGAGCCAAACTCAGTATATATGAGAATCTGGTTGCCGACAATATGGCAGCTTACCTTGTTCCGCAGGAATGCGGCAGCAAAGAAGAAGTTCGTTACGCGGAAGTCACGGATCTAAAAGGACACGGAATGCGCTTCGAGATGACGCCGGAGAACGGGCCTATGACATTCTCCGCACTTCCTTATACGCCGCACGAATTAGAGAACGCCATGCATCCTTACGAGCTGCCCCAGGTGCACTATACCGTAATCAGGGCTTCCAAAGGACAGATGGGAGTCGGCGGAGACGATAGCTGGGGAGCCTGCACACACCCGGAATACCTGCTGGACATAAGCAAAAAGATGGAATTCAGCTTCACTTTCTGCGGAATCTAAGCAGGAAAGAGGATTATCGATTATAATCTATTCATTCGCTGAGACAACAAAAATAATAAATGGCAAAAGAAAGGGGCTGCAACATCTCAATTGCAGCCGCCTTCTTTTGCTTTCTCCAAATTCTATGAACACTAACCTACATACGTGTTCCCGCTACCTGACGTCATCTCGTCCATCTGTCTTGTGGATGTGATGAGACGTTCTCCTGTTTCAGCCTGGATATAGATCAGGCTATAGTCAACATATCCCACCAGTATAACCGCGTTCTGTGTATCCAACATCCCGATAACGGGTATATTCTGATCCAGAAGGGAAATCAGCTGTTCCGCCCTGCATCCTGTCAGATCGAGGGTTCTTCCGTCATTCAGATCCGTCATGATATCAGCCGGCGCTTCATGCTGCTTAAGCCGGTTCAGCGCCGTCTGGATCAATTCATCCTTTCCGACAACTTCATGCTGCTTTCGGTTAATTCCCTTCGCCCAGATATACGTCTGCTCCGAATCTACCACGACGCCGTTATACTCGTCTGCCGTCTGGATCGCTTCCACGGCTTTATCATAGATTCCCTTTAATTCCCCATAACCATATGCATAATATTTTTCTTCATGGCCGACGTCGTCAAAACTTACATTTTCCTGCTTATCAAGCAGAATCTGCTTTGGCTTTAAGATTTTCGGCTCCTTATCCGATATCCCGTCGTCAAATACAATCCTCACCTGCGTCTCCTTTAGATCCGTCGCATATGTCTCCAAATAAATGTTGCTTTTCTCCTTCTCCTCATTATTCGTAATATAATCCGACGCCGTCGACGCATATGTCTCTCCGTCCTTCGTCGCACGAATCAACGTAATCATATTTTCTTCAAAAACCGCGTCCAACACATAGATCCCATCCATCTGATAGGTCTTGACCACTTCATTCTTACGGTTCCTTATCTCAACTTTATAGATTGGTACGGTAACCTCGCCGGATATAGTCTTTCCCGTATCCGCCGTCTTAGCGACTCCATATACAAAATCATTCTTTACAAAGCCCAGGGGACGGATACATTCGTCTTCGCTGCATTCCACACGCCGCTCATCTCCGCTCTCAAGATCTTTTACCACTACCTCGGACGCTTCATTCAGTTCCTTTCCCTCCTGCCACGCCACCTGGCTGCCGTCGCCGGATATCACATACTGTGAACTCTTAAGCCCCTCCACAATCGTACGGTTTCTGCCGATTTTTACATCGCACTCATACAAAGCGCCGTCCAGCATCACGTACAGCATATTCTGTTTGACATTATAATAAAGCATATTACTCAGCTCATGTACCGCGATTCCGTAAGACTGTCTTGTAGAGATAAACACCTTCTCCTCCACGGAGTTCTTCCCGATATCATAATAATAGACAGCGACGCCGACTTCTCCTTCATGCACGCCGCGGCTCATATAACCGCATACCGTAAATACCGTATTTCCTTTTCCGTCCATCTCAAGCAGCTTGATCCTGTAATCAGAGCCCATATTGCGCACGTCCGTATTCTCGATATCGGCGAAACTAAATACCAGGGAAGCCTCATCCGTCTTCTTATTATAATTCCATAATTCATTTGCCACCACAAACGATACTGCCAATCCGTCCTTGTCCACCAGATACTGGATATTCTTCGGGGTAATTCCCAAGATAATTCCTCTTTCATCGATCGCCTGCTTCGTTGCGTCAAAGATCTGCTCCATCGTCCTGTCGTAATCAAGCAAATATGTCCTCTCCGCTCCCTCCGGATGGCTTACACGGAAGAATTCCTGCGTCAGATAAAGGTCCGATTCATTCTCCTCTCCCTTGCACCTTACACGATATTCGAGCTGAACCGATACAGAATTATTCTGGATCTCCTTGATATTCCAACGCTCTCCTTTCTCTACCATCGGTTCTAATTCTCCCCATGACACGTGGTCATAATCAGATTGGATCGTAACATGACGGAAACTGGTATTATCCGCGCGCTCACTTGGCTCAAGCGCCAGTCCCACTCCGGTCCCTTCTACTTTCCCCATGGCATTCTCATGGAAAGCACGGATATAATCCAGACACTCCAGGATACCCGCATTCGTCGCATCCGCGATCCTCGTATAGAAATAGATCTCCTCATCCTTCTCCGTATATAATATAAGCTCCAAAACTCTCTCTTCTGTCAGTCCGATATCATCAAATTTCAGCGTAAAATCGTCCCCCAGAAGATTCAGAATACCATTCTTTAATTTCTGCTGTCCATCAAGAGAATATACAATATACTCTACACTGCTGATACGATTGTCATAAGACTGTATCACACCGGTAACCTGCTGCTCAAGCACGGGTGTAACGACATCCCTCATGACCGGCACCTCCATTGCTCTGGCGTATCCGTTCAGAGTATTCAACGTATATCCATTATAAGAAAATGATATCTGCGGATAAGTCGCCGCCCCCATATCAGCGGTCATATTCGCATTCCCTTTATTCGTATAAAAACTGAATCCGACCACCGCTGCAAAAAATACCAGAATCAGGATTCCCGCATCTGCCAGCTTCTTCTTCCAATCCATCTATTGTTCCCCTTTACGTTCCAACAGCCTGCCCAGAGTCGGCGACACATGCAGGAATTCTTCACACCTGCGGACCGCCTCCCCGTTTCCCCCCTTTTTACCGGTCTTAACTGCACGGATCAATATATTCTTTGGTGTATGCTCCAAACTTATGAATTCCAGGATCTGCGCATCATATCCTTCACGCTCCAGATACTGTGCCCGCAGGGCGTCCGTCACAAGAGCAGCCATGCGCTCTTTGATCAGCCCGTATCCCAGAACAGGCTTAAGGATATCGTTCTCCATCTGCCCGTTCAGCTCATGCTGGCAGCAAGGCACCGACAGGATTACCTTCGCTCCCCATCCGACCGCCTTTGCCAGCGCATAGTCCGTCGCCGTATCACAGGCATGCAGCGTCACAACCATATCCACCGAGCCCGTCCCGGATTCACTGTAATCCGCAATATTTCCTTCCTGAAATGTCAGTTTCTCATATCCATATTTTTTACTTAATTCATTACACCGGCGTATAACGTCCTTCTTAAGGTCCAGCCCGATGATCCGGATATCATACTTCTTCAATTCATGCAGATAATAATATATGGCAAATGTCAGATAAGATTTCCCGCATCCGAAGTCCAGTATCGTAAGCTCCCTGTCTTTATCAAGCTCCGGCAGAATGTCTTCGATAAATTCCAGGAACCGGTTAATCTGCCGGAACTTATCAAACCTGGAATTCACGATCTTGCCCTCCTTTGTCATAACTCCAAGATCCAAAAGAAATGGAACCGGAACTCCCTCTTCCAGCACATACTTTTTCCTGCGGTTATGGCTCCTGTCTATTTCCTTTTCTTTGACGCACTGCGCCTGTGCCCTCTGCTTTACCGATATCTTTCCCTTCTTGCTTACCAGTATGGTGTATGAAGCGGCTGCTGTCTCCATCTGCATCTGCCGCATATTCTCCATGTACGCAAGCAGCGCCTCCTCTGCTTCCTGCGGGTCCGCATTCTTGTGAAACGCCTGGTTATTCCGAAATTCTTCTAACTGAAATATGAGCTTTTCCTTCTGAAGCAGCGGCCGCACCTTCACCTTCACTGCCCCGTCCTTTTTGCGGGGATTGCTAAGCACGGCCGACCGGAATTCTATATTTAGATTGCCCCGTAATATCTCTCTTAATTCTTCCATCCGTCTATTATAATTCCAATACTACAATCCCAATACGTCCGAGATGGCTCCCATCTCTTCCAGCGCGACATCAATCAGATCATCCAGACTGAGTCCTGTAAACTCGATGGACTCCATATAGTCTCTGTTCGCTCCCGCCGCAAAGCGCAGCTCGTTAAACCGCTTCATCACAGACTTGTGCTTCACGCTGGCGATCTTCTTATCCGGGTAGATCTGCGCAACCGCTTTCACGAACCCGCTCATAGGATCCGCCGCCAATATAGCGTACTGCAGAGTCGTCTTTGCCTTCACCCCGCTCTTCGGATTGTGCGCGCAAATCGCGTCGAACAAGACCTTGTCTTCGATCCCTTCTTTCTTTAGTATCTCCGCAGACGTCGGCCCATGTACGCTCATGTCATGCTGCCAGTCACACTGCTCTTCATCCAGATCATGAAGCAGCCCTACGATCCCCCAGTATTCCACGTCGTCCGGCGCCAGCCGCTTGGCAAGCCCCTTCATAATCGCCTCAACCGCGTAAGAGTGAGTGATATAATTCTCTCCTTTCATATATTTCATCAAGATATCCTGCGCCTGTTCCCTGTTCATCACTAATTGCTCCTTCTTTGCACTAATTTTTATTCCTCCGGTACCACGATCAGATCTTTGGTAAAATGATTCAGCACTTCGCATCCGTCTTC
Source organism: uncultured Dorea sp. (assembly GCA_947564705.1). GTDB lineage: Bacteria > Bacillota > Clostridia > Lachnospirales > Lachnospiraceae > Sporofaciens. The sequence continues at coordinate 5,555 of CANODD010000102.1, forward strand.
TGTCACGAGTACCAGGTCTTCGATACGGACTCCGATTCCTTCTTCCGGGAGATAGATCCCCGGTTCCACCGAAAAGCACTGCCCCGGCCGTATCACAGCCTCGTTTACCGAAGATACGTCGCCGAACTCATGATCCTCAAGCCCGATGGAGTGCCCCGTCCTGTGTGTAAAATACTTCCCATATCCCTTTTCTTCAATATAATTCCTTGCCGCAAGATCCACATCGCACATCCTGTTCCCCGGCTTCGCCGCCTCGATGCCACGCCTGTTCGCCTCCGCGACGATATCATAGATCTCCCGCCCACGGTCGGATACTTCTCCGATGAATACCGTCCGGGTCATGTCGGACGCGTAATTGTCCTTGAATGCTCCGATATCAAGTACCACGCAGTCTCCGCGCCTGCCTTTTGAATCATCCGTCACGTGATGAGGGTCCGCCGCCCCCTTCGCATACGCCGTAATCGGGTCGAAAGACACATCGTCACAGCCAAGCTCTTTATAGATCTCACGGACCTTCGCATTCAGCTCCTTCTCCGTCAGACCCTTCGCCGTCCACGGAATCAGTCTCTCCATCGCCATATCGTTGAGCCTTGAGGACTCCCGCATCAACGCCTGCTCCTTCTCATCCTTCACCATACGGATACCGTCCACCACCGGAGAAGCGTTCACAAACCGGCTTCCGCCTCCTAACTCCTGCAGACGGAGCAGAAATCTTGCCGGCCATATCTTATCAATCCCCATGGTCTTGTCCTTCTCCACAAAGCGGCTCAGGATCTCTACGCCGTCCTCCACGTCATCATACCAGACGATATCCACACCCAGATCCTCTTCCTGCGGAAACAGCTTATTAATCACCATCTTATGGTCTCCATTCACATTCAGATACAGCGCCAGCAGCCTCTCCCCCGGGAAGATCCATTTCCCCGTCAGATAGAAGATCGCCACAGGATCAGCCACGATCATCTGCGGTATCCCCTGCTCTTCCATAGCTTCCAACACTCTAAATACTTTTCCCTGATCCATTACCAACCGAAACCTTCCTTCTTTTATCGTTTACCTGTACGATTGAAAAACTTTTCCAGCCTCCTTATCTATTTGGAAAATTTTTCGTAAAATAAAACCGGCAGCCCTGACCACCGATTTTATTTTCTTCTATTATAATGTTTTCCACTTTTAATTTCAACATAAATAGCAATTACTTCACATTACTTCACATTTACACTCTCAAATTCGTCAATGATCGACTGATCCGGCGCTTTTGTCGCCAGACTCACGATGATGATCATCGCCAGAGATACCAGGAATGCCGGAAGCAGCTCATAGATATTGAAGATACCGCCTAATTTACTGATACCGAACTTCCACACGAATACCATCACTCCGCCGGAGATCATACCTGCCAGAGCGCCCTGCAGCGTAGTACGTTTCCAGAACAGCGCGCAGATCACAACGCCCGCGAACGCCGCGCCCATGCCTGCCCATGCGAAGGATACGATCTCAAAGATACTGGAATTCGGATCTTTCGCTATAAATACCGCGATTACCGCAATCGCCAGGATTGTACCCCGCGCGATCATAAGGCTCTGCTTCTCGGAAAGTTTCTTTCCAAAGAAATCCTGTACGATATTCTCGGATACACCGGACGCCGCTACCAGCATCTGGCTGTCTGCCGTAGACATCGTGGCCGCAAGGATTCCCGCAAGGATCACGCCCCCAAGGATCGCCGTCAGAACTCCGTGCTGGCTGAGCAGGTTGGTAAGTATGATAATAATCCGTTCATTCTGTCCTTCCGGAACCTCAATCGCCCCTGTATTCGCTACCGCCAGACCCACGATTCCGATGAAGATTGCAACTGCCATGGCAAATGTTACCCATATGGAAGCTACTCGTCTGGAAAGTGTCAGCTTATTCTCATCTTCGATAGACATGAATCTTACCAGGATATGCGGCATACCGAAGTAACCGATTCCCCACGCCAGCAGACCGACAGCAGTAAGCGGAGAATATGGAATCGCCGTCTTTGTCACCGCATCGTGGATAGCAGATACAGAAAGATAACCGGACAGTGATTTTGCATTATCCATAACCGCCCCCATACCGCCTGCGGTAGTCACGCCGAAGGTCACGATAGAAACGAGGGCAATTGACATTACGATACTCTGGATCAAATCGTTGGTCGCCACCGTCGTGAAACCGCCCGCGATCGTGTAGACTACGATAATCACCGCGAATAAGATCATCCCTGTCATATAGTTCAGTCCGAACAAAGAATTAAATAATTTGCCGCATGCCGAGAATCCGGACGCTACATATACGACAAAAAAGATTACGATAATAACGGCCGAAATCGCCGATATAATATTCCTCTCGTCATGAAACCTTTTCGCAAAGAACGTCGGCACCGTGATCGCGCCGATCTTCTCGGAATAGCGCCTCAATCTCCTCGAAGTAAAAAGCCAGTTCAGATAAGTACCGATCGCCAGACCTGCCGCAGTCCAGAACGCGTCCGCCAGACCCGTCAGATATGCCACGCCCGGAAGTCCCATCAGCAGCCAGCTCGACATATCGCTTGCCTCCGCGCTCATGGCTACTACCAATGCTCCCATCTTTCTGCCGCCCAGATAAAAGTCCTCACTGTTGTTGTTCTTCTTCGCATTATACACACCGACGCCGATCAGAAGGCACATATACGCGAGAATCGTCAGCAAAATAACAATATTGATGCTGTTCATACATCTCACCTCTTTTTCTTTCCCGGGTATTCCGCATAAACTGACCGCGCTGCAGGGACGCGCCGTTATTTTCCGGAGATACCCTTCTTAAAACAATAGGGTTTCCCGGTACATTGCCGTACCGTTCATTCTTCTGTCCTTAGAGTATACCTGACATCTAAACATGCAATGATGTACTGGTGTACTGACACACTTCTTCAGATACATTCTAAAATCAGAAAATATGAATAATAAGACAGACAAGAAAGACATTTCCCCTATGTAAGTCTTTCTTGTCTGCCTTAATTTGTATTATACACCCTGGTTAAATTCTTGTCAATGTAACTGAGCCAAAGAATAAAATATTATAGACCGTCAATGCGACCAATTACCTTTTATTATGACACGAACCGGGGCAATTCTCGCAGCCGCATCCGCAGCCTCCGCCATTTTTCTTATTTTTCCAGATACTTCTTGCCGCCAATGCCGCCGCGCCTAATACCATAAGCCCTATCACAGCCGTCGACAGGACGCTGCTTGCCGCCAATGCCATATTATCGCCTCCCCTGATTATAATTATAATTATGATTATGATTATGACTCTGTTTTCATTATATAATGCCGGCTCCGTTATTGTCTATA